>NZ_JBFBIK010000030.1:0-70118 GCF_040685555.1 Sphaerisporangium sp. NPDC088356 | reverse complement strand
GCCCCGCCTGCCACCAGGCGGGGCGCCGGATCGTACGTACGGTGTCGTGACCGGCCGGCTGGAGCCTTCGGCCGATCAGCGCACGGTCAGGGCCAGTCGAGCGAGGGGCGCAGCGCGACGCCGGACTCGCCGTTCTTGCCGAGCTTGACGCCGAGCACCTGGTGGAGCTGGACCTTGTTGCGCTCGAAGCCGACGATGCAGCCGGCCATGTAGAGCCGCCAGACGCGAGCGGTGCCCTGGCCGACCTCGGTGACCGCCTCGTCCCAGTGGGCGTCGAGGTTGGCGCACCACCCCTCCAGGGTCTTGGCGTAGTGCTCCCGGAGGTTCTCCTCGTGGCGGATCTCGAACCCGATGTCCTCCATCTCGCGGATGAGGTGGCCCACGGACTCCAGCTCGCCGTCGGGGAAGACGTAGCGGTTGATGAAGCCGCCCTTATTGATGGTGCGCTCGGTGCCGGTGGGCCGCGTGATGCAGTGGTTGAGCAACCGCCCGCCCGGCTTGAGCTTGCCGTACAGGAAGCGGAAGTAGCCGGGGAGCTGGTCCTTGCCGATGTGCTCGGTGAGGCCGATCGAGCTGACCGCGTCGAAGTCGCCCTCGGCGACGTCGCGGTAGTCGAGATGGCGGACCTCCGCCAGCTCCGACAGCCCCGCCTCGGCGATCGCCTTCTGTGCCCACTCGGCCTGCTGGCGCGACAGCGTGACCCCGACGGCCTTCACGCCGTACTCCTTGGCCGCGTGCATCACCATGCCGCCCCAGCCGCAGCCGACGTCGAGCAGGCGCATGCCCGGCTTGAGGTCGAGCTTCCTGGCGACGAGGTCGAACTTGGCGTACTGCGCCTCCTCCAGCGACGAGCCGTCCTCGGGGAACACGGCGCAGGTGTAGGCCATCGACGGGCCGAGCACCCACTCGTAGAACCGGTTGGAGACGTCGTAGTGGTGGTGGATCGCCTCGGCGTCACGCTGCTTGGCGTGACGGCTGCCGAGCCTGGCCAGCGCGCTCTGGCGGACCTCCTGGGCGGGCAGTGGCACCCGCATCAGGAGCGGCTTCACCCCGAGCGACCGGGCGACCGCGATCTTCTCCTTCATCGGCATGTCGTTCAGGGTGATCTGCGCCATCTCCGACAGCAGGGTGTACATGTCACCGTGCACGTCGATATGGCCTGCGATGTAGGCGCGCGCGAGCCCCATCTCCCCCGGGGACTGTGCCAGGTATGCCACCGCTATCGGGGACTTCACCTCGATGCGCACGGCGGCGTCCGACGGGCCTGCCTTGCTCCCGTCGTACGCGGCGAACTCGACGTTCGCCTCGGACCCAACGATCTTCTCGAAGATCTGGGCGAGTCTCATCGAACCAACCTCCTCAACGCCCCCGTACGCACTTGTCATAGAGGTCGAGCAGCCGCCCTCCGGGGTCGTACGCCCGTTTGACCGGCCAGTAGGCGTCACCGTTGTAGAGACGCCAGAACTCCTCGCGGGGGTAAAAAGATGTCGAATACAGGGACTTGTGGCCGCCGAGCTCGTGCACGGAGTTCTCGATGAGCCGGTTGTGGTAACCGTCGAACTGTCCGCGCGGCAGGGCGACCATGCCCCAGAATCCGAAGTTCACGTAGAGCTTTCCCGGCTCCAGCGGGTAGACCGGCCACTCACCCGTGGCCTTCAGCGGGCACATCCAGACAGGGGTCATGCCCACCTGGTCGTGGAAGAACTCAAGGAAGTCGGCGCCCCGCTCGACGGGCACCTCGACGTCCTGGATGACCGACTCGTGCACCGGGTTGTCGCGCCAGCGGTCGACGCGGGCGGTCACGCCGTACTTCTGGTCGAGCCCGACGAGCCTGCGGTAGACGTCGGACCGCAGCCAGCGCCTCGGCATCAGCGAGCGGACCAGCGGCTGCTGCACGCCGAACGCGCGCGAGCACCAGAACCAGTCGGTGTCCCAGCGCCAGAGGTAGTCGCGCACGGTCAGCCAGTCGCGGGTGCGGGTGCGGATCGACTGGTAGTAGATGCGCATACCGGTGTAGTCGGAGGCGTACGGCGCGCGCTCGGCGAACTGCCCCACGGTGATGTACATCTCGCCGGGGGTGAAGAACGTGCCGTCGATGAAGTCGATCTTCTCCCCGTCGTACTCCCCGCTGTCGCAGATCTCCTGCATGGCGAGCATGCACTTGTCGGCGTCGGAGAAGGGGATGTGCGTCAGCCGTACGAAGGGCTGCACCGGGAGGAGCTTGATGCGCAGCCGGAGGGCGTAGCCGAGCGTGCCGTAGGAGTTCGGGAACGCGTGGAACAGGTCGCTGTGCTCGTTGTCCGCCCTGGCGACCACGATGCGGCCGTCGCCGGTGAGGATCTCCATCTCCTCGACCGACTCGTGCGGCAGCCCGTGCTTGAAGCTCGACGACTCGATGCCGAGCCCGGTCACGGCCCCGCCCAGAGTGATCGTCTTCAGCTGCGGCACGACATACGGCATGAGCCCGGACGGCAGCGTGGCGTCCACGAGGCGCTCGTAGGTCGTCATACCCTGGACCTCGGCGGTCCTGGTCTCCGGGTCGACCTGGATGACCTTGTCGAGATCGCGCGCGGAAAGCTTGGCCGCCTTGCCTGGCTCGCGGAAGCGGAACAGGTTCGTGGTCGGCTTCGACAGCCGCGGGGAGGCCCCCTCCGGGAGGGCGGTGTAGGACTCCCTGATTTGCTCGACCGCCCTGCGATGGGCTGTCATCTGGGCGGTTGTCCTCACCGTGCGATCTGGCATGCCACCACCCCCTAGAACTAAGTGTGTGGAGATCGTCGCTAGAACGCTATCTCCTGAGATGACCACCGACCAGAGTAGACACGTTAAACCCGCGCAAACTCAGGGCCCCCCTTCGAAACGCGTTCACGCAGGGGTTAGCGTCGTGTCGCAGGTGGCCGGGGTCCCGCCCGGTCGAACGATACCAAGCGTTTGCTTCGCTCGCACGGTGCCGTCTATCGTCGACATCGCACCCGAGGAGACACCAATGAGCAACAACGGCGACACGGACCCGAAAGAGCACGTCAGGCGGCACGAAGGCGGCGGGCGCCCAGGTCCCCTGGCCGGGGTGCGCGTGCTGGAGCTGGCCGGCCTCGCGCCGGGGCCCTTCGCCGGCATGATGCTCGCCGACCACGGCGCGGAGGTCCTGCGGGTCGACCGGGTCGCCACCGTGGCCAGATCCGGCGACCGCCCCCGTACGGACGTGATGGACCGCGGCAAGCGCACAATCGGCCTCGACCTGAAGTCGCCCGAGGGCGTGGCCGCGTTCAAGGAGCTGGCCGCGGGCGCCGACGTGGTCATCGAGGTGTTCCGTCCCGGCGTGGCCGAGCGGCTCGGCATCGGGCCCGGCGATCTCCTGGCCGTCAACGAGCGGCTCGTCTACGGCCGGATGACCGGCTGGGGCCAGGACGGCCCGCTCGCGACGACCGCCGGGCACGACATCGACTACATCGCGATCGCCGGCATCCTGTCGATGCTCGGACGCGAGGGTGGCAAGCCCACTCCGCCGATCAACATCCTCGGCGACTTCGCGGGCGGCGGGCTGATGCTGGCGTACGGAGTGCTGCTCGCCCTGTTCGAGCGCGAGCGCACCGGACGGGGGCAGGTGATCGACGCCGCGATGGTCGACGGCGCGGCCACCCTGTTCGCGATGTTCTACCACAGCGCCCAGGCAGGCCTGTGGGGCCCGCGCGGCACCAACCTGCTCGACACCGGCGCGCCGATGTACGACACCTACGAGACCGCCGACGGGCGCCACGTCGCGGTCGGCGCGCTGGAGCCGGCGTTCTGGTCCGAGCTGGTGAGCAAGACGGGCCTCACTGACCTGCCCAGCCGCGACGACCGCGCCAACTGGCCCGAGATCCGCGAGCGGCTGGCGGCGGCGTTCAAGTCGAGGACGCGCGCCGAGTGGGAGGAGATCTTCGACGGCTCGGACGCGTGCGTCTCGCCCGTGCTGGACATGGGCGAGGCCGCCCGCCACCCGCACAACGCCGCGAGGGGCACGTTCGTCGAGGTCGGCGGCGTCACCCAGCCCGCGCCCGCGCCGCGCCTGCTCGGCAGCGGCCGGAGCGACCTCGCCCAGGCGACCCGCCTGCACGACCTGTCGGCATGGGGCCTGCCCGACGAGCGCGCCAAGGCGCTGCGCGAGGCGGGGGTCCTGGCCTGACACCGCCGTGCCCTAAAGCGCCCCGGAGCGACCGCTGTGGCCTCGAAGGGACTTTGCAGGGACGGCTGTGACGGCGGACCGCCTACGCCTGGGCGCGCTCCCTGCCGTGACCGGCCGGGATGGGGTTGTGGCCGGGGAGGACGGCGAGGTAGAGATCGACTCCCGCCCGGTGGTGGACCTCCAGGTCGGTGGTGAACGCCCGCGCCGGAAGCCCGCCGCCTTCGGTGTGCCTCCATACCTGCTGCCAGGCCTCGATCAACGCCTGCGGCATCGGGCCGTGCGCCTCGACCTTGAGCGACTGGACGGCCGGCACGCGGACGGCGACCATGCCCTCGGGCAGCCCCGCCGCCGTGCGGATCGCCACGCCGACGATCTGCGTGTAGGACCCCTGGTGACCGCTCTCGTAGTCGATCAGGACGGCGTAGAGGTTCTCGTCGACGCGCCCGGGGACGTGGGCGAAGGCTCCCGGCGCTCCCGCGCGCGCCCAAAGGCCCGGCAGCTGCGCTCGCGACGGATCGGCCTCCGCCGCGTTGTTGGTGCGCATGGCGTAGCCGACGACGAGCACCTCGGGCCGTGCAACGATGATCATAGCGCCTCCAACTCCAGGGCCACCCGTCCGCATGACTCGCTCGCGCCGTCAATGTATCCGGACCGGACGATCGCCGTCTCGATCATCGCGCACAGAGGAGTCTGAAGGGGTGGCCGATGAGCTCAACCAAGGACATATCACCCAGCTGAGCTGGGGAATCCCATTGTTCCCCATGAATCGCATAGGCTGAACCAACGTGCGATTCCTCAACGATCAGGCCCCGATCTACGACCTGACCTACAGCGACGTCTTCATGGTCCCCACGCGGTCGGCCGTCGGGTCGCGGCTCGCCGTCGACCTGTCGACCGGCGACGGCACGGGCACCACCATCCCCATCGTGGTCTCGAACATGACCGCGGTGGCCGGCCGCCGCATGGCCGAGACCATCGCCAGGCGCGGTGGCATCACCGTCATCCCGCAGGACATCCCCTTCGACGTCGTCGCCGAAGTCGTCGACTGGGTCAAGAAGCGCGACCTCGTCCACGACACGCCGATCACGCTGACCCCGCACGAGACCGTCGGTGAGGCGCTGAACCTCCTGCCCAAGCGGGCGCACGGGGCGGTCATCGTGGTCGACTGGGAGAACCGGCCGATCGGCGTCGTCACCGAGGCCGACTGCCACGGGGTCGACATGTTCACCCAGCTCTCCCAGGTGATGTCGGTCTCCCCCATGACCATCCCCGCGGGCACCGATCCTCGGGCGGCGTTCGAGATGCTGCACGGCGGGCGGCACCGCCTCGCCCCGGTCGTCGACGGCGACGGACGCCTTGTCGGGGTCCTCACCCGCACCGGCGCGCTGCGCGCCACGCTGTACGAGCCCGCCCTGGACGCCGGGGGCCGGCTGCGCGTCGCCGCCGCCGTCGGCATCAACGGCGACGTCCCCGGCAAGGCCAAGGAGCTCCTGGACGCGGGGGTCGACTGCCTGGTCGTCGACACCGCGCACGGCCACCAGGAGAAGATGCTCTCCGTGCTGTCCGCCGTACGGGCCCTGGAGCCGGGCGTCCCGGTCGCCGCCGGGAACGTCGTGACCGCGGCAGGGGTACGCGACCTGATCGAGGCGGGCGCCGACATCGTCAAGGTCGGGGTCGGACCGGGCGCCATGTGCACCACGCGGATGATGACCGGTGTCGGACGGCCGCAGTTCTCCGCCGTCCTCGAATGCGCGGCCGAGGCCCGGAGCCTCGGCAGGCACGTGTGGGCCGACGGCGGCGTACGCCACCCGCGCGACGTCGCCCTGGCCCTCGCGGCAGGCGCGTCCAACGTGATGATCGGGTCCTGGTTCGCGGGCACGTACGAGTCGCCCGGCGACGCCCACACCGACGCCAACGGGCGACGGTACAAGGAGAACTTCGGCATGGCCTCCGCCCGGGCCGTACGCCTGCGCACCGCCGACGACACGCCCTTCGAGCGCGCCCGCAAGGCGCTGTTCGAGGAGGGCATCTCGACCTCGCGCATGTACCTCGACCCGGCCAGGCCGAGCGTCGAGGACCAGATCGACGCCATCGTCGCCGGCCTGCGCTCGTCGCTCACCTACTCCGGCGCCACCACGCTGGAGGAGTTCCACGAGCGAGCGGTGGTCGGCATCCAAAGCTCCTCCGGCTACTCAGAAGGCATGCCCCTCCACCAAAGCTGGTGACAACACCTCAAAACTCACCGCTAACCCAGAGTTCGGGACAACCCGTCTCATGGAGGCGCGCCGCTGCACCAGAATTGGTGACGACCCAGCTCCTTGAGGCCTTCAGCCGCACAGGAGCTGGTGATAATCCGCCTCCTTCGGGTAGTGCGGAGCCGCAAGTGAACCCCCTGACCGCGAAGGCGGAATCCCCCCATGATCGGTTCGTCCCCCGGACTGGCCTCACCTCTCGCCACTGATCGGCGACTCCTGGTCAGCTATGACAATTACCCGGCCGCGCAGCGTGCCGTCGACTCGCTATCGGACTCCGGATACCCGGTCCACAACGTCGCCATCGTCGGGAGCGACCTGCGCCTTGAGGAGACGGTCACCGGACGGCTGACCAACGCGCGCGCGGCCCTGTCCGGGGCCATCAGCGGCGCGGTCTTCGGGCTCGTCGTGGGCCTGTTCCTCGGGCTGTTCACCTCGACCACCGCCTCGTTCTTCGCGCTCGCCGTCTGGGCGGTGCTGTGGGGCGCCGTGATGGGCGCGGCCTTCGGGTTCGCCAGCCACGCGTTCAAGGGCGGGACCCGGGACTTCACCTCGCGCAGCGTGATCGTGGCCGGCCGGTACGACGTCCTGGTGCCCTCCGCCGCGCTTGAGGATGCCCTGGCCGTGCTGGAAGGCGGCACCCGTCCCGCCGACACGATCGTGGTCGAACGACCCCGGTCAGGCGGCCCCCTCCCCACTCCCGACCAAACCCTCCCGGGCCACGCCTCCCCCGCGTCTTCCTCCACGCCTTCCTCACCGTCCAGCGCAACCCCCTCGGCGTCCCCCGCGTCTTCCTCGCCGTCCAGCTCGACCCCCTCCACCTCCGCCTCGCCGCCCACCTCTGCCTCCCCCTCGGGCGACACGCCGGCTTCGACCGGCGACGCCCGGTCCAGGGACACCAAGGCCGCGGGCGCCTCGGCGGTGGACTCCCCGTCCCCAGGCTCAACCGGTTCGCCGGCGAGCGACCCCTCAGCGATCGACTCCTCAGCGACCGTCACCATGCCGTCCCCGGCGGCCGACCACGCCGTCACCATGCCTTCGCCCGCCAGCTCGGCCCGTCCGGCGGAAACACGGGCCGAGGCCATGGAGGAGGCCACCGTCGCCATCCCGATGTCGACCGTACGAGCCGCCACAGCACCCTCCGCACCCAAGCCCCTCACCCCCGAGCCTTCCGAAGGCTCCTCCCCTTCCACCTCGGACGACCTCCCCTCGCCCTCGGCCTCGGACGACCTCCCCTCCCCTTCCACCTCGGACGACGTCCCCTCGTTCTCATCCCCGGCTTCTGATGACGTCTCCGCGCCGTCATCCCCGGCCGCCTCGAACGACGTTTTTTCCTCGCCCTCGGACCTGAAGGACGCTCCCACGCCCTCGTCCGCGGCGGCTTCGGAGGACGTGTTCACTTCCTCGCCCCCGACGGCTTCGGAGGACGACTCCGCATCGTCGTCGGCCGCTTCGGAGGAACTCTTCGCGGCCTCGTCATCGAAGTCCTCCACAACCGAACCCGTGGTCACCGGATCCGCCACCTCCGAATCCGCCGGCCCGCCGGCCGACGCCCCCAGCGGGGAATCGGCCCCTGCGAAGCGGCCCGCGAGGGCGAGGAAGCCCCGAACCGCCACCCCCGCCGGCACGACCGCCCGCCTGAAGCCCGCGGACCTCGACAAGCCCGTGGACTCCGGCCCGGCGGGCCCGCCAGCGGAGAACGAGTCCCCCTTCTCCACCCCGGACGGCGCGACGGCCCACCTCAAGCCCGCGGACTCCGACCTGGTGAGCCCGCCGGCCGACGGCGAGTCCGCGCTGTCCGTCACGTCGAAGCCGGCCAGGCGTACCACCGCGCGGAAGACCACGCCTTCGACCACGCCGAAGAGCGCGCCTTCGAAATCGCCGGTCAGCACGTCCTCCGAAGCCGTGCTCACCCGACCGGCGGCACCCGGAGCCGACGCGACCGGACGCGAGGCAAGCGCAACCGCAACCGCAACCGCAACCGGAACCGGAACGAGCGCAACCGAGGCCAGTGCGGCAGGGGCGTCCGACGCCGCCGCTCCGGCAGGTGACGCTTCCCAGGCCGCCGCGCCGTCCAAGCCCGCGCGGGCAAGGCGCACGACGACGACCCGCTCCACCAAGGCCAAGACCGCCACGCCGGAACCGTCGACGGTCGAACCCGCCGAACCCGCCGAACCCATCGCCCCAGCCCCGGCGGCCGGCGGCGACGACGTGTCCCCCAGGCCATGACCCGTCAACGGTGAATCGCCGCGCACGCGGCTGATCCCGTAGCGCGCCGCCCTGCTCCGCTGATCGGACAAGGTGCGTGCCGTGGGGCCGGTCGTACGGGCCGGCCTGGAACAATGGGGACGGCTCATGGGGATGGGACCGCACGTCACCCATCGGGATACGAAGGTCCAGGAGGCAGAAGGGCGCTCTCCCGGCACTCGCTTCCTTGAGTGATCGCAGAATGGGCCCTCGCCGCCCGTCCGCGGTCAGGACCCCGTAGAGTCGTTCGGTCGGCCGGAAGGCGGTCGACGCCTAGTCCAGGCGCGCTCCATGCCACACCGGGGGCGCGCACTCTAATCAAGGAGAACACGTGGCACTCGAGAAGCCCGAGATCGACTTTCCGGAGGGCGACGCGCCGGCGGATCTCGAGATCGTTGACATCACCGTGGGAGACGGTGAGGAGGCCAAGGCGGGGCACATGGTGAACGTGCACTACGTCGGCGTCGCGTTCTCCACCGGTGAGGAGTTCGACGCGTCCTGGAACCGCGGCGACTCGTTCCAGTTCCCGCTTGGCGCCGGTCGCGTCATCGCCGGCTGGGACCAGGGTGTCGCGGGGATGCGCGTCGGCGGGCGTCGCCGGCTCACGATCCCGCCCCACCTCGGCTATGGCAACCGCGGGGCCGGCAACGCCATCAAGCCGGGTGAGACGCTGATCTTCGTGGTCGACCTCCTCGGCGTGAGCTGACCGCTCGCCCGCCAACCGGGGTCCGCCGGCCCTGACGCTGTGGAAGCCTCCGGTCCCATCGGCTCGCGCGACACCGCGAGCCATCCGGCCCGGCGGCTCCCACGGCGGACCCGCCGTCGGCCAACCGGCCCCGACGGCACCGGTCCGGTGGCCACAACCCCTTACCGCGGATCGCGCCGCCCCGGCACCGGAACGAGGGGCCTGCCCAGCGGAACGAAGGCGACGCCCCCGGCCCCGAACAGGCACCACCGCACCGAGGGCACCCACCCGCACACCCAGCCCCGCTGATCACCGAGAGTCACGGATTCGTGATCTCAGAGTGCGGGTTCTTTTGCGGGGAATGGGCAAGGTTCGCGGCTTATCTCGTCTATATCGCTCCCTGCGGGAGCGTCCTACGCGCTGAACTGGCACGATGAGACCTGTGTTGCTCATCGACCTCGCGCGCACCTCGGCTGCCGTCGCGGCCGACTCCGCCCGGCTCGCCAAGATCCGGCATCTCGCCGAGTTGCTGAGCCGGGTCCAGCCCGAGGAAGCCGAGATCGCCATCGCGTACCTCTCGGGTGAGCTTCCACAACGCCAGGTCGGCGTCGGCTGGCGCAGCCTCCAGGACCTTCCCGAGCCGCGCCAGATCGCCAGCGCGTCCCTCACCGAGGTCGACGATCTCCTCAGCCGCATGAAGTCACAGGCCGGGCCGGGGTCCCAGGCGGCCAGGAAGCAGCTTGTGGACGAGCTGTTCCGCTCGGTGACCCGCCAGGAGCAGTCGTTCCTTCTGCGCCTGCTGGGTGGCGAGCTGCGTCAGGGCGCGTTGAACGGGGTCATGATCGAGGCCGTCGCCAAGGCGGCCGGCACTCCCGCCGCCGAGGTGCGGCGCGCGCTTACGCTGCGCGGCTGGCTGCCCGCGGTCGGCGCCGCGGCTCTGGCCGGCGGCGTCGAAGCCCTGCGCGCGTTCCACCTGGAGGTCGGCCGGCCCGTCTCGCCCATGCTGGCGCAGAGTGCCCCGAACATGACGGCGGCCCTGGCGAAGCTGGGCGGCGGCCCCGCGGCCCTGGAGTGGAAGCTCGACGGCGTACGGGTGCAGGCGCACCGCTCGGGCCCCGAGGTCAGGGTGTTCACCCGGACTCTGGACGACATCACGGCCAAGGTGCCCGAGCTGGCCGAGGCCGTGCTGGCTCTGCCCGTCGACGACCTGGTGCTCGATGGCGAAGTGATCGCCCTGCGGCCCGACGGCCGGCCCGAGCCCTTCCAGGTGACCGCGAGCCGGGTCGCCAGCAAGACCGACATCGCACGGCTGCGCGAGACGACACCGTTGAGCGTGTTCTTCTTCGACGCGCTGCGCGTCGGCGGTGAGGATCTGCTCGACCTTCCCGACAGCGAGCGGCACGCGGCGCTCGCGCGAGCCGTACCCGCCGAGCTGCTGACCCCGCGCCTGGTCACCGCCGACCCCGAGGAGGGCATGTCGTTCTTCGCCGACGTCCTCCGGCGGGGGCACGAGGGCGTGGTCGCCAAGTCCCCCGCCACGCCGTACGCCGCGGGACGGCGAGGAGCGGGCTGGATCAAGGTGAAGCCCCGCCACACCCTCGATCTCGTCGTACTCGCCGCCGAATGGGGGCATGGCCGGCGTCAGGGCAAGCTGTCCAACCTGCATCTCGGCGCCAGGGATCCTGAGTCGGGCGACTTCGTGATGCTGGGCAAGACGTTCAAGGGCCTCACCGACGAGCTGCTGGCCTGGCAGACCGAGCGGTTTCTCGCGCTGGCCGAAGGCCCGAGTGACGAGTGGGTGGTCACGGTACGGCCTGAGATGGTGGTCGAAGTCGCCTTCGACGGGGTTCAGCGTTCCCCGCGCTACCCGGGCGGCGTGGCTTTGAGGTTCGCGCGCGTACTGCGCTACCGCCCCGACAAGCGCCCCGAAGAGGCCGACACCGTCGACTCCGTCCGCGAACTCCTCTTCTGATCGGCGCCCACACCACACGATCCAACCCGGCGATCCCCCGGCCCGGCTCCGCCATCGAGGGGGCTCTGGCGCGCATCTGATCACTCAGGGTGTGACTTGCGTCACTTTGCGCGTGCTTTGAGTGTCTTTACTTCCTATTTGTCCGTTATGGTGCTGGACATTACGCAATGGGTCTTTTAGCGCCTAATGCGTAGATGGGACGGTCGGCAGGTATCCGGGTTGGTGGCTCCCCCACGCTCGTCCGCACGCGCCGTCCCGTGTCCTTGCCCCCTATCTAGGACCGTGGTTCCCTTGGGCCTGCACGCCTCCCCCACCCGTTGGTACGAGAAGACAGTTCCCCTGCTGAGGACCGGCGCCAGGCGGCACCTGCGTTCCGCCGTCGCCGTCACCGCCGTGGTGGCAGCGTCGGCCGGCGCCTGGATCGTCGTGGACAACGGCGATGACGCGCCGGTCACCGCCGCCGCCGGGCTTGGGACGGCCGGTCGTACGGTCACCGCCGCACCCGTCGCGGATGTGCCGGCCGGCACGGTCACCCCGTGGACCCCCTTCGCCCAGGCAGGCTCCTCGGGTACCGCCTCCGCCGCGTCCGAACGGCACAGCACGAGCTCCGGAGCCGGAACCGCCGAGGCCGCCAAGGCCGCCGCCACCCAGAAGGAGGCCGCCGAACCCCCGAAGGCGGCCAAGCCGGTCAAACCGGCGAAGCCCGCGAAGAAGCCCACCGCCAAGGCCAAAGTCATCTCGTCGGGCAGCTGCGGAGCCTCGTTCTACGACGAGGGCCAGATGACGGCGAGCGGTGAGCGCTTCAACCCGGACGCGATGACGGCGGCACACAAGACGCTCCCCATGGGGAGCAAGGTGCGCGTGACCAACCCTCGGAACGGCAGGACCGTGACCGTCCGCATCAACGACCGCGGGCCGTTCGTGAGCGGCCGGTGCCTGGACCTGTCACGAGCCGCCTTCGACACCATCGGCAGCCTCTCCACCGGCGCCATGACAGTGAAGTACGCGGTACTGGCCCGCTAGGCGCCGGTCTACGACCACACGAGGGTTCACCGGGTGAGGCCCCGGGCTCACCTGATCTGGCGAGAGCTCGGGCCACCCGATCTGGCGGAGGGTGCCGGGCTACTTGATCGGGCGGAGGGTCAGCGGGTAGCGGAAGTGTGTGTCGCCGGCTGCGGCCACGGCGCCGACGATGCCGAGCACGAGCGCGCCGATCATGATGAACGGGATGAGGACGACCCCGATGATGGTGAAGGGCAACGCGATGGTGGCGCCGAGCATGGTCAGGTGGAAGTTGAGCGACTCCACCGCATGCTGACGGATGTACGGGGAGGTTCTTCCCCCGGTCAGCAGCATGATCAGGGGTCCGACGAAGGACAGGCCACAGAGCGGCAGCAGGTGCGCGGCGGCGGCACCGAGCCGATCGCCACCCGTGAGCGGCGCCGTGTGGTGCGGGCCCATCTGCGGGAGCGACTGCGGCGCGCGGGGCATGGGCCGCACGGGATACAGGTCGTGCATGATCGGTGCGAGATCGGCGTGAGTGCGCGCCGTCATCGCGAGGTGAAGCCGCTCGTCGAACTCGTCCTTGTCGAGGCGGCCTTCGGTGTACGCGACGGTGACGTGCTCGACCACCTGATCGCGTTCCTGGTTGGTCACCCGAAGCCGAGGGTGAGGCGCTGGCGCCCACCCTCCGGTGGATGGTGTCGCCGGAGGTCTCACTGCCCCTGCCATCAGTGGCCGCACCTTTCCTCGTAACCAGTCGTCTACCCCATTCTTAGACGTGCGGCGAGTCCGGTCTATCCGGAACAACCCCGACCCGACCCCGATCTGGCCCGGAGGCACCCATTTGTCAGCCGGTCCCGGTATACAAGGGATATGGGATGGCGTGATCGCTATGGAATTCGTCGGCTACGTGGCCGGAGCATCGTCAGGTTCGACCGGGAGGCCAACGACGGCGACATCGAGGTACTGATCGCCTTCGCGAAGTCCCGCCGGGGAGTGGAGTTCTACGTCGAGCCGGAGACCTTCGCCACCGACACGACCGCCGTCGCCGTCGCCCATGACGGCGAATGGACGCGCCGGAGGGTCGGCTCCCCCGCCGTCATCATCAAGGTGGCGAGGAACCTCGCCCTCCCCGTCTACGACGTGCAGCTCACGGGCTACCCGGGCAGGATGCGCGCCTACAACGAGCGCCGCCGCAACAGCCCGGCGCAGGAGTAAGCAGACGTGAGCAGGAGCAGGCAGTAGTAAGCCATTCCGCTCATCACCACGACGCGCCATTCCTGGACACCGATGCGGGGTTTCATCCCACGCGGCGACTCGGCATTCACCCCTCACGGCAACCGAGCAGGAAAACCCTCCGGCGATCGTCACGAACGCATGCTCACCGGCTACCGGCTCGGGACGGTGTGGTCGTCGAGGAGGCCGAGCATCGGATGGAGCCATTCCATTCGGGGTGGGCCCATGCTCGCGTCCAGCTCTTCCGGGGTCGGCATGCGGTGACGGAGGATCTCGGGGCTGATCAGCTGCTGGAGACCCTGGGCCAGAAGGCTCGCCATGGAGTACGAGGGGTCGGCGGCCAGCGCCCGCTCGACGGCGATGCCGGCGAGCGCGCAGTCGCCGCGACGCCAGGCCGCGGCGCTCAGCAGTGACGCCACGGGAGGCACGAACGGGGGCTCCAGCCTGCGGGTGAGGTCGGCCCACAGGGCGACGTGGGTGTCCTGCGTGTCGTCGGCCATCAGGGTCCACGCCTCGTCGCGGATGCGGATCACGGCGAGATCGACGCCGAGCCGGGCGGCCTCGTGGTCGGGCAACGGCCCTCGCTCGCCGAAGCCCTCGACCGATCGGCGGACGCGGGCGAGCCCTTCGGCGACGAACTCCGCGGGGACCTCCTCGGGCTTGGGCGTGCCGATGAGCCGGGAGCGCACGTGGGCGGCGACGAGCCGGGTCGCCTCGCGCATCTTGACCCGCGCCTCCCCCCTGGTCGGAGCGACCGACCGCTCCAGGCTCTCGCGGTCGGGCAGGGCGACCAGGCCTCCGAGCGTGGCGTGTGCCGCGACCTGCCCTGCCACCGGGTCGTACGGCCGGCCCTCGGGCGGGCAGCACTGGATCTGCTCGCAGACATATGACCAGTAACGCGAACCCTCGGCGCGGAGGGCTTCGATGACCTCGATGCCCGCGTCACCGAGCAGCCGCACGGCTTCGTCGACGGCCGGTGTCACGAGCGCCCCGTCGCCGAACCCGGCCAGGATCGTGTGGGTGACCTCCTCGCGCCGGAGCAACGGCACGAGCCTGTCGATGGCTCCGGCGGGGAACGGCAGGTCCCACCGCGTGGTGACGCGCAGCCTGCCACGCGCGCCTCTGCCCGCGAAGGCGATGACGACGAGGCTGTCAGTGGGATGGAAGCCCAGGAGATAGGGCACGGCCCCGAGGATGTCGTCGGGGGAGGTGAGGAGGATCGGCGAGGACGTCATGGGCCCCAAGAGTCACGAACTCACAACCGGCCGATCCCGCCGAGCGGCGTCCTGTGGAAATCACATTCGAGGACGTCCTATCGAACGGGAGGTGACGACCGCGGTCCATCACCGCCTGACAGGCGGGAACACGCGTATGCGCACTCGGAGGCCCACCGGCGGGACCCGAGAATATCCACAGGGCAAGCACCGAAGGCGTCCGCCGGTACAGGCCCCCACACCCTTGGTCCAGCACTCCTCCCCTTCGCGTCTCCCAAACCCTGTGGTCTTCTCCGCTCCCCTGTCAACAGATCGGGGAACCGGCATCAGTCGCGGGGCGCGAGCCGTACGCGGACCATGATGGTGGCGCCCGCGACCGCGGCGGGCATGGCGAAGACGGCGCCGAAGGGGATCAGGAAGATCAGGAAGACCAGCACGCCGAACCCCAGTGCCGGGGACTTGTCCGCGCGGAGCAGGGCGAAGCGCTGCTTGCGCGCGAGACCCCGGCGTTCCATGGCGAGCGTGGTCAGCTCCACGGTGAGGAAGAACCCGGAAACGGCCGCGCCCAGCACCGGCACCACGGTCTGCCCGACCACCGGTACGAACCCCAGGATGAACAGCGGGATGGTGAACATCAGCACGTACGCGAGGGTGATCAGGCTGTCCCGCAAGGAACGGATGATGGACCGCCAGATCGGGACGTCGGGGCCCTTGTGCACCCCGCCCATGCTCTCCTCGACCCGCTCGGAGAGCTTCTCGTAGAACGGATCGCCGATCACCAGCGTGGCGGCCGTGAAGGTGATGACGGCCAGCACGAGGCCGAGCCCGAAGACGACGAGACCCAGCAGGACCCGCACGGTGTCGCGGACGCCCGCGCTCCAGCCGTCCGCGAACGGGGTGACCCAGGCCGCGAGGTCGCCGGCGTAGGTGCCGAGCAGCACCAGGGCGACGATGTAGAGGGCCAGCGCGATGAGCGCGGGGATGAGCCCGAAGAGCCACTGGCGCGGGTTCCTTGCGACCCAGCCGAGCCCCTGGAAGAAGTATTTGATCCCGTCGGCGAAGCCACCGATCCCGCGGCGGATGGGCTGGCCCATGCTGTTCATGCCCGGCAGGCTAACGCCTTACGTGAGGATCGTCGCAAGATCAGTGGAAAGATCCCTGTTTCCAGAGGGATGTCACGGGAACGCCCAGGTCGGCGAGCAGGCGCCGCAGCAGGGGCAACGAGATGCCCAGCACGTTCCCGTGGTCGCCCTCGATGCCGTCGACGAACCAGCCGCCGAGACCGTCAAGGGTGAAGGCGCCCGCCACGCGCAGGGGCTCGCCGCTGGCGACGTAGGCCGCGATCTCCTCGTCGCTCGGCTCGCCGAAGCGCACCGCCGTCGCCCCGACCTCGGCCGCATCGGCTCCCGTCCCAGCGTCGATCACGCAGTGCCCGGTGAGCAGCCTGCCCGTACGGCCGCGCATCGACCGCCAGCGCGCCACCGCCTCCTCGGGCGAGCGGGGCTTGCCGTACGCCTGGCCGTCGAGCTCAAGGATGGTGTCGCAGCCGATGACGAGGCCCTCGGTGAGGACCTCCGCCACGACCGACGCCTTGGCACGGGCCAGAACGAGGCAGAGCTCGGCGGGTGACCCGGCGGTCACGGCCTCCTCGTCGACACCGCTGACGATGACGGTGGGGTCGAGGCCGGCGCTGCGCAGGAGCGCGAGCCGGGCGGGCGAGGAGGAGGCGAGGACGATCTCGGTCATGTCATCCGAGCCTAGAGGAACCCGGCGACCGGTACGCCCACGGAGGACCCTCGCCCAGGCGGCCCGCAGGCCGGAAGCCCTGCGACCGGGCCGCCGTACGCTCGAAAGCTCTACGACCGGGGTGCGCCGTACCAGCGCCAGGTGGTCAGACGCGGATGCCCCGGAAGCTCGGCACGCCCCGTGGCCCACAGCAGGGTGGGCCAGGGGTCGGTGGCCCGCGGGGCGTCCGGGAACAGCCGGGCGAGCACCCGCGAGCACATGCCCGCCGGCGGGGTCCAGGCGAGCCCGAGCCCCTCGGCCAGATCGTGGGTGTGCACCAGGGTCTCCACGATCCCCATCGCGGCGAAGCCCTCCGCGTCCGACGCCCCGAAGATGTGGTGGGCGCGGACCTCCGGCGGCGTCGTACGCACCATGGCGACCAGCAGGGCGCCGCTCGCCTCCAGCACCTGCGTCAGGCCGGCGGGCCCCGCCTCGCGGTCGGCGTGGATGGCGTTCGCCGGACCTGCGGGCCGCCGCCTCTCCCAGGCGAAGGGCACATGACCGTCCGCGGGCGTCGTCCTCGATCCCAGCTGGGCGGCGTACGAGAACAGGTCGTCGCTGAGGTGCTCGACGGTCTCCCAGCAGTCCCACTCCAGCGAGCCGGCCTTGGCGTCCCATGCCGCCGCCGGCGCCTGCGAAAGAAGGCCGACGGCGAGCCGGACGGCCTGGTCGAGGTCGTCGGCGGTCACGGGGGACGGGGAGGTCGATTCAGGCATGACAGGAACCATATCGCCGGCCGACAGACCCCGAAGATCGCCTTAGAGGACGCGCACGCTGGACATCAGGGTGTTGATATCGGCCCAGCGCTTCTTCTGGGCGTCGGGGATCGTGATGAACACCAGGGCCGGCTTGGAGGAGGGCACCTCCACCAGGGCGACCGCCGCGGTCGCCACGTGCTTCTTGCCGCCCGCCTTGTAGTTCACGCGGTACCCGAGCAGCCAGCCCTTCCGCTTGCCCGCCTTGAGGGGCTGCGAGGCCGTCCAGGTGATCGTGGAGCCCTCCGGGTGGTAGTTCAGGGTCCAGCGCGCGGCGAGGAAGGCGGTGTCCTTGAGGTCCTCCTGGACCTCGATCGGCACCGGGCACGACGCCAGCAGGGCCCGGTGCCCCGCCCCCTTGACCGAGGGAAGCGTGCGCCGCGTGGCGAACGGTGAGGACTTGGTGAGCTTCCACTCCTTGACGAAGCGCGCGAACGTGACACCGGACCGCTTGTCCTTCACCCGGCCCTTCGTCTGGGCGGCGTGCCCGCGGAAGTCGGCGAGCCTCCGGTCGGACGGCAGCCGCGGGACGCGCGGGTCCGCCTGGCCCGTGACCAGCGCGCTGCTGCCGGGCGTCGGGGTGGGCGCCGGCGACGCCGACCCCTGGGCGGACACCTCGGTCGGCCCCGAGGCCGACACCGAAGGAACGGACACCGCCGAACCCGAGACGGACGGCACGGAAAGGGCCGACGCCTCCGCGGAGACCGACGGCTCCTGGGACGCCGCGCCGGACGAGGGCGCGGGCAGCGTGGCCTGCGGCTCCGATCCGGCGGGCGCCGCGACCGTCGGCGCGCCCTTGTCAGAGCCCGTCACGAACAGGACGACCGCCGCCGTCACGACGGCGAGGACGGCGAGGCCCCCGGCGACGCCGCGGTAGATGACGCGCATCGGCAGGTCGCCCAGCCTGGAGATCAGGGAGCGCTTGACGGGCGGTGGCGGCGGAAGAGGCGGAGGCTCCTCGACCGTGATCTTCGGCAGCGGTGCGGTCTCCGCATCCGCCGTTACGTACGCTGGGACGGCCTTGGTCCCGTAGTTCCCACCCACCCCATTTGGCACGATCGGAGCGTACGGCAAATCCCCCATGCGCGTCTGAGTTCCCGATCACACTTCGGGAACGAGTCCCTGCCGCATAGGGCTTTCGTACGCTCTGACCTCCCCTTTCGCCCGCCGGTCAATGGCTTTCACCCTGGCGGGACGGATTGCGCAGAGGACCCCATCCGGCCGGGCGATGGCCGCCCGCCCGCAGCCACGGAGCGTCCGAGACGACCGTGCGGGAACCCGGTTCTATCTCGGTGAACCCCGCGTCGCGGACCACGGGAAGCCCGCTGTCCACCAGCGCCGCCCACCGGCGCGGCCCCGCCGTCCGTACGGCCACCGGCAGCCCCTCGGCGTGCCACGTGGCGCGGGTGTGCTCGTCGGTCGCCCACCAGGCGAGCTGCGCCGCGTGACCGGCCTGGGCCATGGCCTTGCCCGCGGACATGTCGAGCGAGGGGTTTAACCACAGCACCGCCGCGCCGGGCGCGGGCGGCTCCGGCGGCGCGGTGTCGGTCAGGTCGGTGCCGGAGACCTGGAGCCGGGACAGCTCCTTGGGCCAGGCGTCGAGCGGGATCGGCGGGTGCACGCGCACCTCCGCCGACCGCACCGCGACCGTGATCCCGGGCAGCTCCTGCACCCGGCGCCACTCGACGCCCCTGGCCCGGCGCACCACCTTCCTGATGCCGATGGTCTCCCATACCTGCACGGGCTCCGCCCACTCGCCGCTCGTGGCGCGCTCGTCGGTCAGCAGGGTCAGTACGGCGAGCGCCGCGGCCTCAAGAGCGTCGGTGCGTTCGGGCGGCGCGGAACGCTCGATGCGGACGACGAGGGGAAGCACTCTCTGGTCTGGCCGGCTCACGTCCCAAGGATCTCAGCCCCGCCCGGACGCCGGTCCGGCACGTCCGCCTTTTGGGACGCGTGCGAACGTCAGCCTGCCACGGTGGCCACCGGTTCCACCGGCGAACCGCTAGCCGGGGGGCGCCGCCCTTCCGCGCCACCCGCAGCGACATGATCGCGGCGAGGGCGCACAGCAGGCCGGCTCCGTACCAGGCCGCGTCGTAGTGGCCGAGGTGGTCACGGGTGACGCCGGCCGCCACCGCCGCGATGGCCGCGCCGACCTGATGGGAGGCGAACACCCATCCGAACACCACGGCGCCGTCCGGGCCGTAGAGCGTGCGGCACAGGGCCACGGTCGGCGGCACGGTGGCGACCCAGTCGAGGCCGTAGAAGATGATGAAGATCAGCATGCTGGGCTCGGTCGTCGCCGCGAACAAGGTGGGCAGGATCAGCAGCGAGGCGCCGCGCAGCGCGTAGTAGGCGCCCAGCAGGATCCTCGGGTCCACCCGGTCGCTGAGCCAGCCGGAGAAGATGGTCCCCGCGACGTCGAAGACGCCGATGAGCGCCAGCAGGCCCGCCGCGGTGGTCTGGGGCATGCCGTGATCGTGGGCCGCGGGGATGAAGTGGGTGCCCACGAGGCCGTTGGTGCTCGCGCCGCAGATGGCGAAGCCTCCCACGAGGAACCAGAACGGCCGGGTGCGCGCCGCCGACCTCAGCACGGTCAGCGCCCGCGTGGCCGCGCCTCCCTTGCGCACCACGGGCGCCGTGGGAGCCACACCGGGCTCGGCTCCAAGGGCGGTGAGGCCGACGTCCTCGGGACGGTCGCGCAGCAGGAACCAGACCAGCGGCACGACCGTCAGCGCGGCCCCGGCGACCACCAGCGCGGCCACCCGCCACCCCGGCCCCTCGGCGATCCAGGCCAGCAGGGGCAGGAAGACGAGCTGGCCCGCGGCTCCTCCCGCCGTCAGCACGCCGGTGACCACGCCCCGGTGCCGCACGAACCACCGGTCGGTGACCGTGGCGACGAAGACCAGCGCCATCGAGCCCGTGCCGAGGCCGACCAGCACGCCCCAGCACGCGACGAGCTGCCAGCCGGCCGTCATGAAGACCGTCAGCCCGCTGCCGAGCGCGACGAGCAGCAGCGCGGCGGCGACGACGCGGCGCATGCCGAGACGGTCCATCAGGGCCGCCGCGAACGGCGCGGTGAGGCCGTACAGCATCAGGTTCACCGAGACGGCGAGCGAGATCGTCCCCCGCGTCCAGCCGAACTCCTCCTCAAGCGGGGTGATGAGGACCCCAGGCGTGGCCCGGAACCCCGCGGCCCCGACAATCGCGACGAAGGCGACTCCCGCCACCACCCAGGCCCGGTGCGGTCGCCGCCCGCGTTTCACATCCACCGTCCGCGTCATGCCGACAATGATGGATTTGGGCCCCAAACCGGGCGAGTGGCTGGATAGCCAATATGTGCTTCTCGACCCGGACGTGCTGTTCATCGACGACGGCGACCTGCTGACCTCGGCGGGCGTCGCCGCGGGCATCGACCTGTGCCTGCACGTCATCCGGCGCGACCACGGCAGCGAGGTGGCCAACCGGGTGGCGCGGCGCTGCGTGACCCCGCCCTGGCGGGAGGGCGGGCAGGCGCAGTTCATCGAACGCCCCCTGCCCGAGCCCGGAGGCGCCACCACCGCCCCCACCAGGGCATGGATGCTCGAACGGCTGGGAGAGCAGCTCGACCTCGCCACCCAGGCAAGGCACGCGCGCATGAGCGTGCGCACGTTCACCCGCCGGTTCCGCGAGGAGACCGGGCTGAGCCCGGCCAGATGGCTCAGCCGCCAGCGCGTGGAGCACGCGCGCCACCTGCTGGAGTCCACCGACCTGCCGGTGGACCAGGTGGCCGCCCGTTCGGGCTTCGGCACGGCCGTGTCGCTGCGCCAGCACCTGCACGCGACGATGGGCGTCGCGCCGTTGACCTACCGCCACACCTTCAAGTCCTGAGCGCGTCACAGGAACTGCGACAACTGGTTCCCGCTGTTCGACAGCAACATCCAGAAGGCGTGGGCGGCCGACACGAGCGTCACGTGGTGGTGCCATCCCCGGAACGACCTTCCCTCGAAGTCACGGAGCCCGAGATGGTGGGTCACTCCCGCGCGCTCCCTGGCCACCCGCTCGGAGGTCTGGGCGATGCGCAGCAGCGCTCCGGGCGGAAGCTGGGTGATGTTCGACAGCCACACCGAGGGGGAGCGCTGCTCGGGCACGGTCCACGCGCCCAGCAGGATGAGGGGCGGCTCCCCCGCGTCGGCGGTGGAGGACCGGAAAGGGGTGTGCACCCTCGCGCTCACGGCGAAGGAGGGGCGCTGGGAGGCCGAGGCGGCGCCGTTCACGGCCCGGGGCGACTCGACGATGCGACTGACGTCGCGCAACGCGTCGATCAGCTGACCCGCCTGGATGCGGCGTCCCATGCCGAGGGGGATCCTCGGGTCGGACGGGCTCACGGGGATCGAGTCGTGCACCCGCACCACGAACGGGATCCCTCGCTCGGAGAACTCGAAGATCATGCGCCCGATGTCGATCTCCCTAGCGTCCATCACCACCGGGCGCTGCCTGAGCCCCCACGCACTGGCGATGGAGACCACCACCTCGGCGGCGCACTGCTCGACGCTGAGGCTGACCTCGTCGTCCGGGATGCCCGCGCGCCGGCGCCGGCCCGGGTCGTCGGTCCAGCTCTCGGGAAGGATGAGCCTCCAGTCGATCGGGCAGGCCTCCTGCTCCGACGCCAGCCACACGCCCACGACCTGCTGGCAGTTGGCCAGGCGGCCGAGCTTCCTGACGAACCTGCGCTCGACGCCGACCGAGTGGTCCCCCGACTTGGGGATCACCAGCGGCTCCACGACCAGCGCGATCGGCCGGATGACCTGCTCAAGGTAGCCGGCGAGAGTGCGCCTGACCGTCATCCAGCCCCAGGGGGACTGGCTGATGAACTGCTGCAGGCTCTGCTCGACGGCCGGCCCGCTCTCCAGCGACGCGATCCCCCGCATCGTCTTGCGTCCCTCGATGGACAGCAGCCCGCGCAGGTACAGCCGTGCCCAGCGACGCTGGTCGCGCCGTTTCAGCGACGAGAACATCATGCCGCAGAACCGGGCGAAGAACTCCGATGAGACTTTCTCCTGTTCGGAGGAGAATGAGCTGACGCCCACGGGCGACCCCCTCCAGTCCGCACCCCGAGAGTTCGGTGAGGCGCACACCCCCCTGGGTGCCAAGAAAAACCATACCGCCCGTGCGGTTTTTTTGGGTTAGCCCTGGGTTACTTTGTCAGATGCGTTCGACGGGAGATCCCCGGAAGGGACGGGACGGAGCCAGAGGGTCGCGAGGGGCGGCAGGACGAGGGACGCGCTCGCCTCGCAGCAGTGCCAGGGCGTGGCCGTCGCCTCCACCACGCCGAGGTTCCCGACCCCGCTACCGCCGTACGGCTCGGCGTCGGTGTTGAGCACCTCGGCCCATCTGCCAGGGAAGGGCAGGCCGATCCTGAAGTCCGGCCGGATGACGGGAGAGAAGTTGCAGACGCAGGCCATCGGCGTCCCGTCGGCGTCGTACCGCAGGAAGGCCAGCACGTTCTCCTCGGCCGAATCGGGGGCGATCCACCGGAACCCCTCGGGCGAGGAGTCGAGCCGCCACAGGGCGGGAAGGCCGCGGTAGGCCGCGTTGAGATCGCGGACCAGGTCGCGGACCCCGTGGTCGGCCATGTCCCAGCGCAGGCCCCGCGCGGGGCACCACTCCTCCTCCTGCGCGAACTCCTGCCCCATGAACAGCAGCTGCTTGCCGGGGTGGGCCCACATGAAGCCGAGGAAGGCCCTGACGCTGGCCAGGCGCTGCCACCGGTCACCCGGCATCCTGGCGGGCAGCGGCCCGGTGGCGTGGGACACCGGCAGGATGTAGTGCTCGGAGTAGGCGTAGACCATGGGGAAGGTGATCTCCCCATGGTGGTACTTGCGGTAGATGGGATCCCTGGCGAGGTAACCGAGGCTGTCGTGGGTCCACCCGGTGTTCCACTTGAAGTGGAAGCCGAAGCCGCCGGGGTCGGTGAGCGTCGTCATGCCGTCCCACGCGCTCGACTCCTCGGCGACGGTGACCACCCCCGCGCCGGCGCGGGCCACGGCGGTGTTCACCTCGCGCAGGAACGAGGCGGCGTCGGGGTCGCTGCCGAGCCCCTCGCCCGAGCGGTGCAGCATCGAGGCGACCCCGGCGATCCTGAGGCCGTCGATGTGGAACTCCGAACACCAGAAGACGGCGTTGGCCAGCAGGAAGTCGCGCACCTGGGGCTTGCCGTAGTCGAAGGCCTCCGGCGGGCCGGCCTCGTACAGCGGCCCGCCGTCGAAGCGGGACAGCCCCCACTCCTCCCCGCCGAAGCGCTGCGGCGTCCAGGCGAGGATGACGCCCACGCCCGCCTGGTGCAGCCTGTCGACCAGGTGACGGAAGTCGTCGGGCCCGCCGTACCGCGCGGTGGGCGCGTAGAAGGCGGTGCTCAGGTATTCGTCGGACGCGTGCTCGGCCACGGGCAGCAGCTCGACGTGGGTGAAGCCGAGGCCCGCCACGTACTCGGGCAGGACCTCGGCGAGCTCGCGGTAGGTCAGGCCGGGCCGCCACGAGCCGAGATGGACCTCGTAGAGGCTCATCGGCTCCTCGTGGGCCACCCTGGACTCCCGGCCCGCCAGCCACCGGGAGTCGCCCCACTCGTGAGCGGGGGTGAACACCACGGAGGCGGTGGCGGGCGGGCACTCGGACGCCGAGGCAAGCGGGTCGGCCTTCTGCCGCCACTCGCCGTCGCACCCGAGGATCTCGTACTTGTAGCGGCAGCCGTCGCCGACGCCGGGGACGAACAGCTCCCAGACTCCGGAGGCGCCGACCAGGGTCATGCGGTGCGCCGCGCCCCGCCAGCCGTTGAAGTCGCCGACCACCCGGATCTCGCGTGCGTTGGGCGCCCACACCGCGAAGGCGGTGCCCACGGCCGTGGTGTGCGCCCCGAGCGTCTGCCAGAGCCGCGCGTGGCGGCCCTTGCCGTCGCGGCCCAGTTCGAAGTCGCCCGTCTTCCGGGAAAGGAAACCTGGATCGCCGAAAAGCGAATCACGACTCCTGAGAATGAAATTCACGATTTCATCTCTCCCGCGTTCCAGATCAAAGTGTTAACCCCTGCGATTGGTGCTCGTTAGATTACTCGTGGAGATGTACGGACACCCACCCATTCGTGGCTACTCTGTCAAGTCGGCTGTCAAGCGACCCTGTGCGACCATCGGAGCACGTCGCCGGGGTTCGCCAGGCACGCGCCCCGCGGCACGCGCGCGTCGCTCCAGATCTCCAGCCGGGGAAAGACGCTCACCCCGTGCAGCCGGACACCGGCGTGCACGCTCACCTCGTCCCCGAGCGCGCAGAACCCCTCCAGCACCGCCGCCTCCCTGATCCGCACCGCGGCCCCGAGCACGGTGTCGGAGAGCCGGGCGCGCGGCCCGATGATGCCGTGCTCCCCGCACGCCACGCCGTGGAGCCTGGCGCCCTCTCCGATGTCCACCCCGTCGGCCACGTCGGAGTCCGCCAGCACGACCCCCGGCCCGATCTCCACGTCCCGCCCGACGCGGACGTTCGGCCCGATCAGCACGTCGCCGTCCCGGATCTTCTCGGCGAGCGAGCGGCCCGACACCTCGTCCTTGAGGTTGAGGCTGCTCTCGTGGATGCGCACGCCACGCGGGTGACTGGGAGCCGGGCGCATCCGCTCGCTGAGGGCCGGGTACTCGTCACGCAGGACCTCGCGCATGGTGCGCAGGAAGTCCTCGGGACTGCCGAGATCGCCGAACTTCGCGATCGGGTGGGAGGCCACCCGGGCGCCGGAGGCGATCAGGTACGGCAGCAGGTCCCCGCCCCAGTCGAGGCGGTGGCGGCTCAGCTCGGCCAGCGCGGGCCGGCGGGCCGCCATCCGCAGCGCGTCGCAGTCGACGAGGTACATCCCGGCGTTGGTCTCCAGGTCGCCGCCGCGCGCGAGCCGCTCGGCCGCGTCCCTGCCCGGCTTCTCGGCGAACCGGGACACCATACCGTCGCCGCCGCCCTCGCCGCCGCCCTCGCCGCCGCCCTCGCCGCCGCTGACCAGCACGCCGTACTTGCCCGCCGCCTCGGCGGGCGAGCGCGGCACGGTCGCGACGGTGACCGCGGCGCCGGACGCCCGATGCCGTTCGACCATCGCGGCCAGGTCGAAGTCGAAGATGGAGTCGGTCGGGAAGATCAGCGCGAGGCCGTTCAGATCCCAGTGGTCGAGGCAGCGCAGCGTCGCCTGCCCCGAGCCGGTGTTGGCGTGGTCGTGCCGGGGTCTCGAATAGTGCACCGAGACGCCGAGACGCGTGCCGTCGCCCAAAATCGCCTTGGTCTGGCACCGGTTCTCACTGCCGTTGGCCGCCACCCGGAAGTCGGTCACGCCCTGGGCGCGCAGCAGTTCCACCGCCCACTCGACGAGGCTGCGCCCCGCCAGCCGCATGGCCGCCTTGCTGCGCACGTAGTCGGGGGTGGTGAGGGTGAGCGGGCGTGCCCTGATGCCCTTCCCCCCGGCCAGCGCGATCCCGCGCACGTTCATGCGGCACCGTCGAGCACTGCGGTGTTGATCTTCTGGTAGCCGGTGACCAGCGAGTGCGCGGGATGGGCGGTGACGAAGATCTGCTCTCCGGCCAGCCGCGCCATCTCCGGCACGTACGGCAGGACCGCGGTGACCGGCGAGCCGTACGCCGTCTCCGCCTTCAGCACGAGGCCGTCCCCCAGCGTCGCGTCGGGCACCATGTTCACTACCAGGGCGCGCCGCGTGCAGCCGAGCCTGTCGGCCAGCGCGACGCTCTCCGCGGCGCCCGCGAGGTCGAGCCGGTCCGCCCTCGTGACGATGACCAGCGCGTCCGAGCAGGCCACCGCCATGACGGTCTCGGTGTTGATGCCCGTGTGGGTGTCCAGGATCAGCACGTCCAGGTCGAAGGCGCCGACGAGCCGGGTGAACCCCTCGTTCAGCAGTCCGACGTCGTAGCCGTTGGCCGTGATCTCGTTGATGGCCGAGACGCCGGTCCTCGCGGGCACGATGAACGGCCCGTCTCCCGGCGCCCGCGTGACCGCGTCCTCGATCTCACAGCGGCCGACCAGGTAGTCGGCGAGCGAGCACTTGGCGGGGCTGCGCATGAACCCGAACATCGTGTCCATGGCCGGCGACTGGATGTCCGCGTCCACGAGCGCCACCCGCCGGCCCTCGGCGGCGAGGAGCAGCGCCATGTTCGCCGCCATGCTGGACTTGCCCGCGCCTCCCCGGTAGGAGTGCATGGTGATGACCCGCGCCATCAGAACCCCATCCGGTGGACGGCCATCATCGTGATGTCGTCCGACTGTTCCGCCGAGCCGACGAACCCGTTGAGCGCGCCGTCCACCCGCCGCAGCAGGTCGGCGCCTGAACCGGTGCCGTCGCAAACCAGGTCGAGCATTCGTTCCTCCCCGAAGAACTTCCGGTCCGGCGCGCGTGCCTCGGTCACGCCGTCGGTGTAGATGAAGAGCACGTCACCGGGATCCAGATGGGTGTGGCCGAGCGAGAACGTCGAGTCGCGAAGGACGCCGACCGCCGGGCCCGTCGGCTCGAGGATGACCGGGTCGCGGCCGTCGGCCCGGATCAGCACGGGCGGGTTGTGCCCCCCGTTGACGTACACGAGGCTTCCCGTCGCCGGGTCCAGCACCGCGAAGAACATGGTCGCGAAGTAGCCCTGCCTGAGGTGGTTGCGCGTGAGGTAGTCGTTGGTCCCGGCGACGGCGTTCAGCAGCGGGGTCGCGCCCACGACGGGCACCGCGCGCACCTCGTCCCCGGCCATCAGGTCGACGGCGCTCAGGCCCTGGCTCCCGCTCTGCTCGGCGGTGTGCCGCAGCAGGCTGCGGATCAGCGCCATGAACAGCGCGGCCCCGACCCCCTTGTCGCACACGTCCGCCACCACCAGGCCGAGGCGGCGGCGGTTGACCAGCTCGAACACGTCGTAGAAGTCACCCGCGACCGTACGGGCAGGACGGTACCGCACGTCGATGCCCCAGCCCTCCGGCGTCGGCAGCGACTCCGGCAGGAAGCCCAGCTGGATCTCCCTGCCGATCTCCAGTTCCCGCTCGTAGCGGTGCAGGTCGGCCTGTGTCTCGATCTGCCGCAGCGTCCGGCCCAGCTCGGCCCGCACGTAGCAGCTGTGCAGCCGCGTGCGGACCAGGGAGGTCAAGAAGGGCGGCACCAGGTAGTCGAGCCCGCCGCGGATGTGCCGTTCGAGCGCACCGAAGTCGTCCTCGGTGAACGCCAGCATCACGGGGTGCCGCCCCTCGTCGTCCAGCCGCCTCGCGACGGCCCTGACGATGTTCGGCGGCACCCCCGCCGAGACCAGCAGGACGTCCAGAGGGGGCATCCGCTCGCCGGCGAGCACGTCTGCGGGCGAGCGGATCTGGACGTGCGTCCCGGCCTCCTCCAGCGCGTGCCGCAGTCGCGGCGGCAGCTCGGGGCTGTCGTCCAGGACTATTACGCCGGTCTGCGTCATGTCGCTCCATCCCTACGGATCCGCAGCGTGCTGATGTTGCGTCCGGCCACCCGTTCGTAGGTGAAGCCGTCCAGGGCGGTCAGCGCCAGGTAGACCCCGAGGCCGCCTATCCGGCGCTGCGCGACCGGCACGTCCTGCTCGGGGGTCTGGAGCCCGTCCCGGGGATCGAAGGGCTGGGCGTCGTCCTCGAACCTGAGCCAGACCGACTCGTCCTCGACGCCCCCTTCGACACCGAGCTCACCCTTGGTCTCCCGGTAGCCGTGGACGACGATGTTGGTCGCCAGCTCGTCCGCCGCCAGCCTCAGCCGGTGGGCGCGGGAGGCGGGCAGTCCGGCGCGCTCAGCGAGCGCGTGGACGTAACCCGCCACCTCGTCGAGTGCTTCGAGCGACGCGGGGATCCGGGGCACCGGAACCTCACGAACTGGTCATCTCGAAGCTGCGGTCGAGCCCGGCCATCCGGATGACCCGGATGACGGGCTCGGTCGCACCGGTGATGACGATGACGATGTCGTCGCCCAGCTTCTGCCGTGCGAACACCAGGGCCCGAAGGCCCGCGCTCGCGATGTAGGTGAGGTCCGCCGCCTGGATGACCAGGCGGCCGGCGCCCGTGGCGGCGGCGTCGTCGATCGCTTCGTGGAAGTCGGGCGCCGTCGAGGCGTCGAGCTCGCCGGCGAGGTAGATGGTCGCGATGTCCGCGTCCGTGCTGAGGGTTGCGGTGAATGCCACTGCGGTCCTCCTGGTCGTCGAAGCCGGGTCCGTGCGCCGGAGCCAGCCTGTTGGTTCGAGCGGTTCTGGGAGCCCTAGGCGCTGGTGCCGGTCAGGATGACGACCGAGCGCGGCCCTATGTGGTGGCGCCGGGGCTGCTCCAGCGCCGGCTCGGACCCCGGCTCGTGCGCGTCGTGCGGAGCCCTCGCCCCGGTGTCGGCGAAGACGCGCCAGGCGCCCCCGCCGGACAGCTCGGGCAGCTCCAGGTCGTGTCCCTCCCAGTGGGAGTTCATCGCCACGTAGACGTGGTCCTTCGCCCCCGCGGCGTCGCGCCCGCAGCGCATCACCACCAGCAGCCTGCTGCCGGGTGACCAGTCGGGT
The DNA here is from genome assembly GCF_040685555.1 of Sphaerisporangium sp. NPDC088356. NCBI lineage: Bacteria > Bacillati > Actinomycetota > Actinomycetes > Streptosporangiales > Streptosporangiaceae > Sphaerisporangium > Sphaerisporangium sp. NPDC088356. The sequence continues at coordinate 41,283 of NZ_JBFBIK010000030.1, read as the reverse complement.
TCCCACGGCCGCACGCCGTGCCAGCTCACGTCCGGCAGGCCGACGCCGAGGAAGTCGACGCCGAGCGGATGCGTCGGCTCCCGCAGGACCGAGTGCGCCCGCCGGAACGCGATCAGCCGGCTGGTGAACCGCAGCAGCTCGGCGTTCGACGAGACCAGGTCCCAGTCGAACCAGGACAGCTCGTTGTCCTGGCAGTAGGTGTTGTTGTTGCCGAGCTGGGTGCGGCCCACCTCGTCCCCGGCGAGCAGCATGGGCACGCCCTGGCTCGTGAGCAGGATGGCCAGGGCGTTCTTCATCTGGCGCATGCGCAGCGCGTTGACGCCGGGGTCGTCCGTCGGCCCCTCGGCACCGCAGTTCCAGCTGTTGTTGTCGTTGGCGCCGTCGGCGTTGCCCTCGCCGTTGGCCTCGTTCCGCTTGTCGTTGTAGGAGACGAGGTCGTTGAGGGTGAAGCCGTCGTGCGCGGTGATGAAGTTGACCGACGCGGTGGGGCCGCGCCCGCCGTACAGGTCGGGTGAGCCCACGATCCTGGCCGCCAGCTCGCCCACGGTCCCCTCGTCGCCCTTGACGAACCTGCGCAGGATGTCGCGGTACTTGCCGTTCCACTCCGCCCAGCGTCCGTAGTTGGGGAAGTGGCCGACCTGGTAGAGGCCTCCGGCGTCCCAGGCCTCGGCGATGAGCTTGCTGTGCCGCAGGATCGGGTCGTAGGCGAGCTGCTCCAGCAGCGGAGGGTTGGGCAGCGGGCTGCCGTCGGGGCCGCGGTCGAGGATCGCGGCGAGGTCGAAGCGGAACCCGTCGACGTGGTACTCGGCCACCCAGTAGCGCAGGCAGTCGAGGACGAAGTCGCGCACCACGGGGTGGTTGCAGTTGACGGTGTTCCCCGTGCCGCTGAAGTTGTAGTAGTACCCCTCGGGGGTCAGCATGTAGTAGGTGGCGTTGTCCAGGCCCTTGAACGAGATCGTGGGCCCCTGCTCGTTGCCCTCGGCGGTGTGGTTGAACACCACGTCGAGGATGACCTCGATCCCGGCCTTGTGCAGGTCCTTGACGAGGGTCTTGAACTCGTCGGCCTGCATGCCGTACCTGCCGGTGGCGGCGTAGCCGGCCTTCGGGGCCATGAAGCCGACGGTGTTGTAGCCCCAGTAGTTGTACAGCCGCTCCCCCGTCACCGGGTTGCTGCGCGAGTTGTCGAACTCGTCGAACTCGAAGACCGGCATGAGCTCGACGCAGTTGACCCCGAGCTCACGCAGGTAGGGGATCTTCTCCCGCAGCCCGGTGTACGTCCCCGGCGCCGACACCCCCGAGGAGGGGTGCCGGGTGAAGCCGCGGACGTGCGTCTCGTAGACGACGAGTTCCTCGGTGGGAGTGCGCAGCGGCGCGTCGTCCTCCCAGTCGAAGTCCTCAAGGGCGATCACCGCCCGGTACTGGTACTGGTTGCTCCAGTCGGGCGCCGCTCCCCAGGTGTCGCGCCCGGACAGCAGCCGCGCGTGCGGGTCGGTGAGCACGGTTCCGACGTCGAACCTGTCGCCCCTGGCGGGGTCGAACGGGCCGTCGGCGCGGAAGCCGTACTCCAGGTCCTCGGCGTCGAGCCCGAAGACGGTCATGGCGAAGACGCTCCCGATGCGGTACTCGGGCGGGAAAGGCAGCTCCTCCATCGGCCTGTCGGCGCCGCGCTTGAACAGCACCAGCGTCATGGAGGTGGCGCGGTCGGAGAACACCGAGAAGGTGACCCCGCCCGGCACCACGTGGGCGCCGTAGGGGAACGGCCGGCCGTGGCCGACGCGGTACCCCGCGATCTGCCGCGTCGGGAACGAGTCGATGCGTTCGGCGGTCATGGCCGCACGCGCCCCATCTCGGTCTCGGCGTCCTCGCCGATCTCGAAGAAGTCCAGGAACCCCGTGGCCGACATCACGAACCTGACCTCGTCGGTCAGGCCCACCAGGACGATGCCCGTCGTGGCCTGCTGGGCGCGCCTGTAGAGCAGGAGCAGCATCCGCAGTCCCGCGCTCGACACGTACGGCACGCCGGTGAAGTCGACCAGCAGCCTGCCGGTCTGCCCGACCAGCGGCAGGAGCCGGTCCTGCAACGCGGGCGCGGTCGTGCTGGTGATCTCCCCGTCGAGACGGGCGACGGTGAAGCCGTCGACGACCCGGGTGGTGACGTTGACGCTCATCTGATGGCCTCCACCCTGACCTTGACCTTCACCCTGCCCGCCGCCTCCGGGAGACGGACGGTGAGTGCCTCGGCGTCGTAGTCCTCGTACGGCTCGCCGTCGATCTCCACGGCGCCGATCCTGACCGAGCCGGGGGGCAGCAGGTCGGGCGAGACGCGCAGGGTACGGTCGGCGAAGCCGTCCGGGTCCGGCTTGAAGTGCAGGTCCAGGTGCTTCCCGTTGATGAGCAGGTTGTTGTACACCGCCGACAGGAAGCACAGCTCCGAGGAGTGGTACATGCTCATCGAGTGGCTGCCCTTGAACCGCTCGGTGCCGAGCAGGTACGGCAGGCCGCTGGCGAGCACGTTGAAGTAGACCGCTCCCTCGTCGTGGTCGAGGAAGAACGCGTTGTAGAACGATTCCGCGGCGCGCGCCTCGTCCCTGAAGCGGTCCTGCCCGGTGGTCCCGAAGAGGATGAGGTAGGCCAGGATGGCCTGCTCCTGCTGCCACCAGGCCTTCCGGTCGTGCCAGACGAACCGGTAGCGGTCCTCGCCCTCCCTGCGCGCCCGCTCCACGACGTCGTACCAGCCGGCGCGCTGCCGGTCGCTGCCGATCGCCGGCATGATGTCGCCGATGTGCGCGGCGAGCTCGGCGTACTCGGCCTTGGGCTTGAGCGAGTGCATCCGCATGAGGTTCCATGCGATCTTCAGGTTGTGGCCGACGACGGCGCGGTTCTGCTGCCAGCCGTGGGTGGTGTCGTGCGACCAGTCGCGGTGGAAGCGCTCCTGGACGAACGGGCTGTTCTTGTCGTCGGGGAAGTGCTCGACGATGGTGTCGAAGGTGTACTCAAGGAACTTGGCGTACGCCGGGTCGCCGGTGGCGAGGTACAGGTTGATGAGGTACGCGGGGGCGTGGTCGCCGACCGAGTTCCAGTTCTTCCTGGCGCGGTTCTCGCCGAGGGACTCGTGGTCGGGGCTCAGCAGGATCGGGTCGATGTGCGAGAAGTAACCGCCGCCCTCGCGGTCCAGGAAGAACCGGTCGAACAGGCGCAGCGTCGCGTCCGCGTCGCTCTTGATCCGCGGGTCGCCCGTCACCCGGTAGGTCTGGATGGGGCCGGCGAGCGCGTAGATCTGCTCGTACATCGGGATGGCGTCGTAGTCGTCGGAGAACTCCGAGGTGAACAACTTGCGCTCGATGTCGCCGTCGACCTTGAGGCCGTGGTACCAGTAGACGATGTCCTCGTCGGCGTCGACGAAGCGCAGGTTCGCCCGCAGATACTCGGTGCCCCGCTCGGCGACCTCCAGGTAGGTGTCGTCGCCGGTCAGCATGTACGCCGAGGCCATACCGTAGACCAGCCTGGAGATCGTGTCGGTCTCCTGCACGTGGCTGCTGGTCTTCTCGCCGCCGAGCCTGATCAGCGTGCGGTACTCGGTGAAGTCCACCGGCCCGTCGCCGAACTGCGCCTTGCGGTAGAAGGCGGCGATCTCCTCCAACTGGTGGATCCACCAGTTCGACTCCTCGAAGCGGAAGTCGCCCGGCTTCCGGCCGAGGAAGATGATCCGCTTGGCGTCGAAGATCTGCTCGTCGCCGTGCGGGTAGAAGACCCCGTAGGCGAACAGAAAGCGGCCGGGTTCCAGCATCGCGTCGAGCCGGCCCGACGCGTCGGTGTACGGCTCGCCGAGGTTGCGCATCAGCTCGGCGCTGGGCTCGCCGTCGACCGAGACCTCGAAGCGGCGGCCGTCGGCGGTGGCGACGGTGGCGGTCCTGGCCTGCCTGTCGTAGGCGGTGACCTGACCGGCGATGGTGTCGGAGAAGGTGAAGTTCACGGGGTTCCACCCTTCTGTGCGACCAGGTCCTTCTGCGAGGACGGGTCCGTCTGTGCGAGCAGCTCCTTCTCTGTGAGCAGCTCGATGAGGGTCTTCGCGAACAGGTGGCAGTGCTGGCCGGACCGTCCGGTCACGAGGTCGCCGTCGACCACCACGTCCCTGTCGACGTACTCGGCGCCCATGTTCCGCACGTCGCCGACGAGGTTGTTGTGGCAGACGACCTTCCTGCCGCGCACGACGTACGGGATGGAGGCGGCCAGCCACATGCCGTGGCAGATGATCCCCTTGATGACCTCGGGACGGTCGAAGGCGCGGCGCAGGAAGTCGGTCGCGGGGGCGAGCCGGTCCACGTCCTCGGTGTAGCGCAACCGGTCCGACACCATCCCCGAGGGCACGATGACGGCCGAGTAGTCCGCCGGGTCGACGTGCTCCAGGCTGAGCGAGACGGTGAAGGGCGCGCGGTACTCGTGGCCCTTGAAGGTGAGGGACTGCTCGCCCCACAGCCGGGTGAGGAAGTCGACGGGCACACCCTGCTCGGCGAACCTGCGCTGATAGTAGAAGATCTCGGGCTCGTAGAAGTCGCTCTCCATGAGGATCGCGACGCGTGAGTTGGCCACGGTCACTCCGTGATGAGGTCGATGAGGAAGGGCCTGTCGTCCAGCAGCAGTCGCTCGACCGCCTCTTCCACCTGGCTGTGCTTCTCCACGCGCAGGGCCTCGACGCCCAGCCCGCGGGCGATGTCGACGAAGCCGAGGTCGGGGTAGGCCAGGTCGAAGGAGCGGGGGAAGGAGTGCGCGGGGATCTCCCGCTCGCGCCAGTACTGCTCGATGTTGAGGTCGAGCAGCCGGTAGCCGCGGTTGTTGCAGACGACGAACTTGGCGCCGACGCCCTCGCGAACCGCGGTGGCCAGCGCCTGGATGGTGTACATGCTCCCGCCGTCACCGGTGAAGCCGATGACGGTCTTCTCCGGATGCGCCAGCTTGATCCCGATCGCGCCGGGGATCCCGACGCCGAGCGAACCTCCGCGGGTCTGGAACCAGTGGCCCGGCAGCCGCGCCGGCAGGTAGGTGCCGAGCACGCCGGCGGCGGTCAGGCCCTCGTCGAAGATCATGACGTCCTCGGGAGCCCGCACGGCGATCTGCCGGGCGAAGGCGGCGAGCAGGGAGTCGTCCTCCGGCTCCTGGCGCGGCCGCTCGGCGCTCCGCCGGAGCCGCAGCGCCCCCGCCTCGCGCTCTCCGGGGGTCATCGAACGGCGCAGCTCGCCTTCGAGCGCGGCCAGCGTGGCCTTCGGGTCAGCGACCAGGCCGAGCGTCACCGGATGGTTCTTGGCGATCTCGTAGGCGTTCAGGTCGATGTGCACGATCCTGGCGTCCGGCCTGAAGGGCGAGACGAGGTCGGGGAAGACCTCGGGGAACAGGTACGTGCCGACGACCAGGACCGCGTCGGCCTTCTCCACCACGGCCCGGCTGACCTCGCCGAACATGTGGCCGAGCTGGCCCCTGAAGAGGGGGTGGCGGCCGTCGAAGGACATCTCCGACAGCTCCACCCCCCACACGTCGGCGCCCAGCAGCTCGGCCACGCGGGTGAGCTCCTCCTGGGCTCCGGAGGTGGCGACGCCGTCGCCCATGAGCACGAGCGGCGCCTCCGCGCCCCCGAGCAGCGACGCCGCCGAGCCGATCAGCTCGTGGACCGGCGTCACCGCGGTGTGCGGCAGCGTGGACGGCAGGACCGGCTCGTCATTGGGCTGGTCGAGCACGTCGAGCGGGAGGGACACGAAGACCGGGCCGCGCGGCGGCGTCATGGCGATCTTGAAGGCGCGCCGGAGCACGCGCAGCACCGACGAAGGGTCGGTCACCCGGGTCGCGTACTTGGTGACGGGACGGGCCATGGCGACCAGGTCGGCCGCCATCTGGCCGTCCATCGCCTCGTAGCGGACGCCGGACTCGCCGGCGACCACGACCAGCGGCGTGTGACCGCGCTTGGCCTGGTAGAGCATGCCGATCCCGTTGCCGAGACCGACCCCGCTGTGCAGCTGGACGAGGGCCGGGCCGCCGGTGGCGCGGGCGTACCCGTCGGCGATGCCGACCGCGACCGTCTCCTGCAGGGTCAGGATGTAGCGGAAGGCGTCGTACTTCTCCAGCGCGTCGAGGAAGCCCTGCTCGACGGTGCCGGGGTTGCCGAACATGTGCGTCATGCCGTCGGCGAGGAACTGCTCGATGATCGCCTCGTTGCCGCGTCTGGTCACGTCCGCCTCACCAGCCGAACCGGCGCAGGCCGTCTTCGATGGTCTCCACGATCTTCTGCCCGGTGAGGAAGGAGTCGGGGGTCGAGCGGCCCGTGATGAACGGGTAGTCGACGATGACCGAGGTCTCCTTGCCGAAGTTGCCGTGGTAGCGGCCCTCGGGTCCGGTGGCGTCGCGCAGGATGTACTCCAGCGGGTACGGCGGCGGCCCCATCACGAAGTCCGTGCCGAGGAACCCTGTGCCGTCCTTGTAGTCGTACTCCTTGCAGTGGCCGGTGACGTGCTTGCCCCAGATGATGCTCTTGCGGTCCTCCCACTCCCGCGCGAACGCCAGGCAGGCCACGCCGTAGCACTCGGCGGCCACCGGCTTGCCGGCGCGCAGGAACGACAGGATCAGCGCGTGGACGCGCTCGTTGTTGGCCAGGTCGACGATCGGGCCGCTGCCGCCGACGATCAGGATCGCGTCGTACTCGGCGATCTCGGCCTCCACGGCGGCCACCGCCCGGTGGTAGGCCTCAAGGCCGCGCAGGTAGCCGGCGTCGGCGGTGTACGGGCGCTCGGGCAGCCACCTGGAGATGTCCAGGGGGTGGTCCAGCCGGTCGGACTCGTCCAGCTCGCGCGTCAGCTTGGCGACCTCCGGAGAGGTGACCGACCGGCCGAGCGGCGGGTCGACGTAGTCGGGGTCCATGCTGGGCGGCAGCGCGTGCGCGCGCCGGCCGGTGGGGGTCGCGAAGACCACCTCGTAGCCCCGCTGGTCGAATTGGGTGAGCGGGCCGAGCAGTTCCTCGCCCCAGTAGCCGTGCTCGGACAGCACGACCAGAATCTTCCTGCTCATGGCTTCTCCTGGGGGCCGATGATCCAGTTCTCCCTGGAAGCCAGCGAGAACACGTGCGCGGGGTCGGCGACGGCGTCGAGCGCCGGCTTGACCGTTTCGGCGAAGTACGGGGAGGCCAGCGCCTCGCGGAGCGCGTCGACGTCGTCGAACCAGATCTGCTCGACGCTGTCGAAGCCCGCCTCGCCGAAGGTGTAGAAGCCGTCCCTGGTGTGGGCGTGCAGGTGACGGCGGAGCCCCGGCAGGCCGCTCACCGCGGGGGCGTAGCTGCCGAGGGTCTGCTTGCGGTAGTCGTCGAGGGAGAGACCGGGCCTGCGCTTGATCAGGGTCGTCAGCTTGACCCAGGACGGGCCGGCCTCGGTGAGCGGCGGGCCCGGCACGATCTCGTGGGCGTCGGTGTCGAGCACGATGGTCATCCAGAAGGCGGCCCAGTTGGGCTCGTCGAGCCGGGCGCCCTGGAGGAACTCCTCGGTCTGCAGGGAGGCGAGCTGCTCCTCCTCGTTGGCCAGCCAGATCTCCGCCATCCCCTGGTGCGGGAGCGCCGGGGTGCCACGGTCCCCGTCGAACGGCACCCGGGAGTCGATCAGGTAGCGCCGGATCTGCGGGATCTTGGCGGCGAACTTCACCGCGTGCACATGCACCCAGTAGTCCTGGAACTCCTCGGCGGTCATGCCCGGCTTCGGGGCGGCCAGGATGAACTGATGGATCATGGAATCTCCCTTTTCCGAGAGGATCTTGGAATTGAGGATCGCAGCGGAATTCAGGGACCGTCAAAGGACCTGCGGCGACTTCTCGACTTCGCCTCTTTAATCCGGAATTTAAGTCAAGTTGCATGGCATTCCGGAAATATCGGTTTATCCTCGGGCGGCTCGCGGCGCCCCGCGCCATCTGACAAAGTGCCCGGGGAATAAGCCGGATTCATGGCCACCGGCATCTTCCCGTCCTACTGTCCACCTCAACGGATGCCTGACCGAAAGGTGGCACATGAAAGGCGAGCTGACCGCCGCGGTGCGCCGCGGTGCCGTCGACGAGATCCGCGACCTGCTTCAGGCGGACGCCGATCCCGGCGAGCGCGACCCGGACACCGGGCTGACCGTTCTCATGATCGCTTCAGGCCGCGCCGACGCGCCCGCCGTACGAGCATTGCTCGCCGCGGGGGCCGACGTCTTCACGACCGACCCCAAGGCGGGCGCGACCGCCCTGCACAAGGCCTGCCAGGGCGGCAGCGCCGAAGTGATCCGCGACCTGCTCGACGCCGGGGCCTTCGTGGACTCGGTGGCCGCCACGACCGGGCACACCCCGCTCATGGACGCTCTGTGGTTCAAGTTCCCCGAGATCGTCGAGGTGCTCCTCGACCGGGGCGCCGGCCTGAACCTGTCCACCCACTACGGCTTCTCGCTGAAGGAGCACTTCGAGTACGAGCTCAACGTCAACACCTTCGGCAAGGAGCGGCTGGTCGAGTCCGACAAGCTGCTGCGGGCCAGGCAGGAGTCCGACGAGGCGACGGCGAGCGGCCACGCGCTCATGAACGCGGTCACCGCGGGCGACGCGCCCGCGGTGCGAAAGCTGGTCGCCGACGGCTTCCCCGTCGACATGCGCTGGCCCGTCGTCAACGGGTTCAACGACGCGCACACCGCGCTGCTGGTGGCGTGCCGCGACGGGCACACCGAGATCGTCGAGACCCTGCTCGCGGCCGGCGCCGACGTCAACGCGATCGAGCCCACGTTCGGCGCCGTACCCCTGCACAAGGCCGTCTACAACGGGCACGTCGAGATCACCCGGATGCTCGTCGGCCGGCCGGGCATCGACCTCGGGTTCCAGGGCGCCACCAACGGCTACAGCCCCCTGCACGACTCCCTCTGGCACGGCTACGCCGACTGCGCCAGGGTCCTCGTCGAGGCCGGGGCACCGCTCGGCCTGGTCGGGCACGACGGCAAGACCCCCCGGGACCTCGCGGAAGAGGTGCTGGGCGGCGACCACGAAGTGACCCTGCTCATCGCGGGAGGCGGCCATGATGGAAACTGAGGCACTCGTCGTCGGCAGCGGGTTCGGCGGCGCGATCGCCGCGCTGCGGCTCGCGGAGGCGGGCGTCCAGACGCTCGTGATGGAGCGCGGGCGGCGCTGGCCCATCACCGACGCCCACGACACCTTCGCCACCTACGACGCCCCGGACGGGCGGGCCGCCTGGCTCAGCCCGGTCACCGTGGCCCCGGCGCAGGAGGGGCTCCCGATCGACGTGTACGCGGGCGTGCTCGAACGCGTCAAGGGCGACGGCATCGACGTCCTCGCCGGCGCGGGCGTCGGCGGCGGGTCCCTGGTGTACAACACCGTGCTCTACCAGCCGAGGCGCGACCTGTTCGCCCGCGTGTTCCCCGCCTGGCTCGACTACGACGAGCTGGACGACGTGTGGTACCCCAAGGTCCGCGAGGCCGTCGGGGTGTCGCGGATGCCGGCCGACGTGCTGGCCCACGAGCACTACCGGGGACAGCGGGTGCTGCTCGACGAGGCCGCCGCCGCCGGGATCCCGGCGCGGCTGTTCGACCTCGGGCTCGACTGGGACGTCATCCGCGCCGAGCTCGACGGCACCATCCCCCCGTCGCTGATCGCCGGCCAGGTCTGGTACGGCGCGAGCAGCGGCGCCAAGCGCAGCCTCGACCGCACCTACCTGGCGCGGGCGGAGGCCACGGGCAAGGTGGAGGTGCTGCCGCTGCACGTCGTCACCGACGTGCGCGAGAACGGCTCGGGCTACGTGGTGGCCTTCAACGAGATCGACGACAACGGCCGGGTGCTGGCACGCCGGGAGGTCCACACCCGGCACCTGTTCCTGGCCGCCGGATCGGTCGCCACCACGAAGCTCCTGGTCCGCGCCCGCGACACCGGCGTGCTCCCCAAGCTGGCGGACGCCGTCGGCACCCGGTGGGGCGCCAACGGCGACCTGGTCATCATCAGGAGCGGCCTGCCGCCCACGGGACCCAGCGAGGGCGGCCCGGCCGGCGCCGTCCTGGAGGACCTCGACAACCCGGTCGCCCCCATCGCCATGGCCGCCATGCCCGTGCCCCAGGCCGGGATGCCCGAGGGCTTCATGGGCCTCATCGGCATGGGCCTCGGCCCGCCCAAGGGCTCGTTCGGCTACGACGGCCGCACCGACTCGGTGAAGCTCTACTGGCCCTCCGACGACCCCGAGGTCACGGTCATCGCCGACGGGGCCCGCTCGACGTTCGAGAGGCTCGGCACCGGGAAGATAGAGGCCATCGACGCCGGCACCACGGGCCACCCGTGCGGCGGCGTGCCCATCGGCGTCGCGACCGACGAGTACGGCCGGGTCAACGGCTACCCGGGGCTCTACGTCGTCGACGGCGCGCTCGTCCCCGGCGGCAGCGCCGCCTGCACCAACCCCGCGCTCACCATCGGCGCGCTCGCCGAGCGGGCGATGGCCGCCATCGTCCCCGACATCGTGGAGGGATAGAGACCGATGACGTCTCCAAGACAGGCGGCCCTGGTCACCGGGGGTTCCAGCGGGATCGGCCTGGCGGTGGCCGGGGCCCTGGTCGCACGCGGGTTCGAGGTGACCGTGCTCGGCCGTGACACCGGCAGGCTGGGCAAGGCCGTGGACCGGCTCGGCGGCGAGTCCGCCGGCCGAGGTCCCGGCGGCCCCGCCGTCCACGGCGTGGTGGCCGACGTCGCGAAGCCGGGGTCCGCGCAGGCCGCGGTCGCCGCCCACATCGAGCGATGGGGGCGGCTCGACGTGCTGGTCAACAGCGCCGGCGTGCTGGCGGCCGGCCCCCTCGACTCCTACACCGAGGCGACCGTGGCCGAGGTGCTCGACATCGACCTCCGCGCCACGATCCTGTTCTGCCAGGCGGCGCTCCCCTACCTGCGCAAGTCCGCGCGCGACGGCGGGCGGCCCCTGATCGCCAACATCGCCTCGGTCTCCGGCAAGCGGGCGGACCCCGGGTTCTCCCTCTACTGCGCGGCCAAGTTCGGGGTGGTGGGCTTCACCGCCGCCCTGCACCAGGAGCTGCTCGGCGAAGGGGTCGCCGCGTGTGCGGTATGTCCGGGACTTGTCGACACGCCGATGGCAGACTGGGCACGCTCATGGGCGCCGAGGTCCTCGATGCTCCGCCCCGAGGACGTGGCCGGCGCCGTCCTGCGCGTGATCGACATGCCCACGGGCCGCGTGCCCGCGGAACTCAGCGTCTAATAGGAGGTCCGTGAGCACCGCCCACTCACCCAGGCTGCGCCACCTGGCGGGCTCCACCAAGGAGACGCACGCGTCGTGGCTGGAGCTCTTCTTCGACCTGGTCTTCGTCGTCGCGGTCTCCGAGCTGGCCCGCACGCTGCGAGAAGATCTGACCGCCCACGGGTTCCTGATCTTCCTGGCGCTGTTCGTCCCGGTCTGGTGGATCTGGATGAGCTTCGCCTACTACGCCGACCTGTTCGAGACGGACGCGGCGCACTTCAGGATCGCTCTGTTGGCCGGCATGTTCGGCTCGCTCATGCTCGCGGCAACCATCAGCGTCGCGGCCGGCCCCTCCTCCGGGGCCGGCCTCGGCGGCCCGCACGGCTTCGCGCTGGCCAACGTCGCCCTCCAGGCGATCCTGGTCGCCCTGTACGGCTACGCGCGGCGCGCGGCGTCGCAGAACGCCACCGACCACTCGCCTCCGCACGGCACGGCCGGGAGCCAGGCGACGCCGGATGAGCCGGGGAACGCGGTGCAGAACGCCGCGCTCCGCCAGCTCTGCGGCATTTACGTGGCCGGGTTCGGGTGCGGCGGGGCCCTGTGGCTGCTCTCGGTGTTCGTCTCGTCCCCCTGGCACGTGGCCCTGTGGGCGCTGGCGCTGATGGTCGAGATAGCCACCCCGTTCCTGGCCTACCTGATCGTGCGCTCACCCCCCGCGCACGCCTCCCACCTGCCCGAACGGCTCGGCCTTTTCACGCTCATCGTGCTCGGCGAGTCGGTGCTCGCCGTCGCGTGGGGGGCGCGGGGCACCGGCCTGGCCCCCGCCGCGTTCCCCGTGGCGTTCTTCGCGTTCGTCATCGCCGCGTGCCTGTGGTGGGTGTACTTCGAGCACGTCGACCACGGTGTCATCATCCACGCGCTGACCGGCGGGCGCTCCACGCTCGTGCGCGGCTTCGCCTACGGCTACGGCCACCTGCTCATCTTCGCCGGGCTCGCCTCCACCGCGGTCGGCTCCGAGGTCCTCATCGAGCACGCCTCCGACGACCACCTCCCGGCCGGCGCGGGCCTCGCCCTGGCCGGCGGGGCGGCCGCCTTCCTGCTCGCGACGACCGCGGCGCACCTGCTGATCCGCCGGCCGCTCAGCAGGCGCCTGATCGCCGCCCGCGTCGCGGCCGCGGTGAGCGCTCTGGCGCTGGGCACGGCCTCCGGGGCCCTGTCGGGGCTGGCGGTGACCGCGGCCCTCGCGGGCATCCTGGCGCTGCTCACCTGGGCGGAGATCCGGCACCGGCCGCGACCGGACGGGCCTGGCCGGCCTCCGTCGCATCCGCCGCCGGCCCAGGCGTCGCATCCGCCGACCGGCCTGGCAGCCTCACCAGGAAGCGAGTATCCCCGGGCCGCGAGCGAACCGTGATCGACCCCCGGTGACGCCTGGTCACGATGCGGTGGGTCAGGTGCAGGCCCAGCCCGGTGCCCGCCCCGATGTCCTTGGTCGTGAAGAACGGCTCGAACACGCGCGGCAGCACCACGGGGTCGATCCCCGGGCCGGTGTCGGCGACCTCGACCACGACGCAGCCGCCCTCGCCGCGCGCGCTGATCCTCAGCTCGCCGCCGCCCGCCATGGCGGCGGCCGCGTTGTCGATGAGGTTGGTCCACACCTGGTTGAGCTCGGTGGGATAGCCCGGGATGCGGGGCAGCGGCTGGGCGTACTCGCGGACCACGGTGACGCCCGCCAGCTGCGGGCGCAGCATCGCCAGCGTGGCCTCCAGCCCCTCGCGGACGTCGACGTCCGACTCGGGGGCGCGGTCGAGGTTGGTGTACTCCTTGGTGTTCCTCACGATCGCCGAGACGCGCGTCCCGGCGTCGCGCACGTCCACGGCGGATGAGCGCACCCGCAGGCTTTCTGAGAGGTAGCGCAGCGCGGCGGGCAGGCGGTCGGGCCGCAGGCGCCCCGCGAGGTCCTCCAGCCAGCCGACGTCGAGGCCGCGCTCCACCAGCAGTTCGGCGAGGCGGGCCCCGTCGTCGAGGCCGTGGTCCTCCGCCCAGTCCTGGAGCCGCTCCTCCACCTGGCTCACGCCGAGCGCGTCGCCGGGCCCCGAGCCCCGGGCGCGGGCACGCCAGTCGCGCTGCGCGGCCCGTACGGCCTCACGCTCGCTCGCCGTCGCGGTCTCACCCCAGATCTCGGCCGCCTCCTCCAGCTCGGCCACGGCGTCGTCCAGCTCGCCGATGGCGCGGGTGACCGCGGCCACGGGGTTGTTCAGCTCGTGGGCGATGCCCGCCGCCAGGGTGCCGAGCGAGGCCAGCGTGGAACGGCGCCCGGCGCTCACGATCATGTCCTGGGCGCGGAGCGCGAGCACGGGGATGACCAGCTCCGACACGGTCGGCGTGAGCACCAGCATGTGCAGGAAGGCGTCGCGTTCGTAGAGCGCGACGCGGCTGTCGCCGACGGAGGTGGCCGTGGCGAGGTAGGCGTCGCCGGCCAGCACGCACAGCTCGCCGGTGAAGGTGTGAGCGAGCGACGCGCGGGTCTCCGCGTCCGGCCGGGTCGAGTGCCGGGCCAGCACCTCCTCGCGGTCGTCGACCACCTTGGAGATGAGCAGCTCGCCTTCCAGGAGCACGACGAAGAACCTCGCCGGAGCCCCCTCGGTGAACAGCACCTCGCCGTCTGCCAGCTCGCGGGAGCGGGCCGCCGCCGACAGCCAGCCGTACTGGTCGTCGGTGAGTCCGTGGAAGAGCGGATGCGCCCGCAACTCCTCCGGGAGCACGCCTGTGTCACCCATGGATGGGCTCCTCTCACGCCGGTGAAGGGAGCGTTACACCGGCCGTGCGGGAGGTCAAAGCATCCGTCTGCACTTTGTCGGGTGTGCGGGGGCGCCAGGAAGCGGAGAGCCTGATTCGCCGGACTTAATCAGGTCCGCGTCCGCATTCGTATCCATGTGCTTACGCTGTGGATCACTTGGCCTGTGCAACTTCCCGGACATGGAGGCCGCTGTGGCCCAATGCTCGCACGTTGACCAGATCCGCGAGGTGGCGGCGACTTCCGACGGGTGCCAGGAGTGCCTGGCGCTCGGGCAGCGCTGGGTGCACCTCAGAGAGTGCCTCAGCTGCGGTCACGTCGGCTGCTGCGACTCCTCCCGCGGACGGCACGCGACCAAGCACCATCGCGCCAGCGGCCATCCGATCGCCGCCTCGGCCGAGCCCGGCGAGAGCTGGGCGTGGTGCTACGTGGACGAGGAGGTCATCGAGAATTGAGTGACGAGACCGGCAGGCCGGTGATCCTCGCCGTGGACGACGATCCGCAGGTGCTGAGGGCGGTCAGGCGCGACCTGCGCTCGGCCTACTCCAGCAGCTACCGGGTGCTCGGCGCGTCGTCGGGCAAGGAGGCGCTAGGCATCCTGGACGCGCTCGACGAGCGCGGCGACGACCCCGCGCTCTTCATGGTCGACCAGCGGATGCCGGAGATGACCGGCGTGGACTTCCTGCTGGAGGCCGGCGCGCGGTTCCCCGACGCCAGACGCGTGCTGCTGACCGCGTACGCCGACACCGACGCCGCCATCACGGCGATCAACCGGGTCAGGCTCCACCACTACCTGATGAAGCCCTGGGACCCTCCCGAGGAGCGCCTGTTCCCGGTGCTCGACGACCTCCTGTCCGACTGGCTGGCCTCCTACCGGTCCGCCTACCAGGGCATCAAGGTCGTCGGGTTCCTGGTCTCCCCGGCGACCCACGCGGTCAGGGACTTCCTCACCCGCAACGAGCAGCCCTTTCAGTTCCTGGACATCGACCTCGATCCGGAGGCCACGCGGCTGGCCGAGGGGCGCACGGACTCCCTGCCCCTGGTGCTGTTCCCCGAGGGCGACCACCTGTCGGCGCCGAGCAGCGCGCGGCTCGCCGAGCGCCTCGGCCTTTCCGGGACGGCCTCACGACCGCACTACGAGACCGTCATCATCGGCGCGGGCCCCGCGGGGCTCGCGGCGGGGGTCTACTCGGCCTCCGAGGGGCTGTCCACCCTGCTGGTGGACTTCGACGTCCCCGGCGGGCAGGCGGGCACCTCCAGCCTCATCGAGAACTACCTCGGCTTCCCCGCGGGGCTCTCCGGGCGCGACCTGGCCCGCCGTGCCGTCTCGCAGGTGCGCCGGTTCGGCGCGGAGCTGCTGTATCCCGTCGAGGTGACAGGCCTGCGAAGGGCCGACCCCGCGCGGATCATCACGCTGGCCGACGGCACCGAGATCAGCGCGGAGGTGGTGCTGCTGTCGATGGGGGTCTCCTACAACCGCCTCGATGTCCCCGGCGCCGACCGCTTCGCGGGCGCGGGGCTCTACTACGGCGCCGCGACGACCGAGAGCCAGTCGTGCATCTCCCAGCACGTCTACGTCATCGGGGGCGCCAACTCGGCCGGCCAGGCGGCCCTGCACTTCGCGAACTACGCCAGCAGGGTGACCATGCTGATCAGGGCCGGGTCCCTGGAGGCGGGGATGTCGCAGTACCTCGTGGACGAGATCCTCAGGACTCCCGTCATCGAGGTACGCCTTGGGACGCGCGTCGTGGAGCTCGACGGAGAGGAGCGTCTGGAGCGCATCACGCTCACCGACGTCCTCACCGGCGAGACGACCGAGGAGCCCGCCCACTTCGTCTTCACCTTCATCGGCGCCCGGCCGCGTACCGGGTGGCTGGACGGCTCTGTGGAGCGCGACGACCACGGGTTCGTGGTGACGGGGCCGGACGTGCCACCCGCGAGCTGGGACCTTTCGCGCGGGCCGTACCTGCTGGAGACCAGCGTGCCCGGCGTCTTCGCGGCGGGCGACGTGCGCGCCCGTTCGGTCAAGCGGGTCGCGTCGGGGGTCGGCGAGGGGGCCATGGCGGTGGCGCTCATGCACCGTTATCGCGCCAGCACATAATCCCCTAAAAAGCTAAATCCCTACGAAACTCCATTATTCAAGAATTCACACGATTTATACATTCCGCGCCATTGCCATCGGTGCCCGACATGGCGACAATATAGACATGTGGGGAATATTATCAGGAAAGGTCGCCCTTATCACCGGGGCGAGCAGCGGAATCGGAGCCGCGGCCGCACGGGTATTCGCCCGTGAAGGAGCCGCCGTCATGGTCACGGCACGACGCGAGCGAGAATTGAGCGATCTGGTCGACGAATTATCCGCAAAGGGCTTCGAGGCCGCCTACACGGTGGCCGACGTGACCCGGCCGGAGGACGTCGACCGCGCGGTCTCCGCCACCGTCCAGAAGTTCGGGCGGCTCGACGTGGCCTTCAACAACGCCGGGATGGGAGCCGAGCAGGCGCCCATGCACCTGATGGACGACGCCGTCTTCGACGCGATCGTGGACGTCAACCTGCGCGGCGTCTGGTACTGCACGCGCCGGGAGATCGCCCAGATGCTCGCCGGCGGCGGCGGCGCGATCGTGAACACCAGCAGCGTCGGCGGCCTGGTCGCGACGCCGGTGGCGGCGCCCTACGTGATCTCCAAGCACGCGGTCGTCGGGCTGACCAAGGCCGCGGCGGCGGAGTACGCCAAGCAGGGCATCCGCGTCAACGCGATCGCGCCGGGCACGACCAGGTCGGAGATGATCGAGGCCTGGTTCGCCCTGCGGCCCGGGATCGAGGACCTTCTGCACGCGGTCACCCCCCAGGGCAGGACCGCCGAGCCGGAGGAGGTCGCCGAGGCGGCGGCGTGGCTCGTGAGCGACCGCGCGTCCTTCGTCACCGGCGTCACCCTGCCCGTGGACGGCGGCTACACGTTGATATAGGTGCCCGCGGGATCGAAGCGGCCGATCAGGTCGGCCGGCACGATCCCCGGCAGCAGCAGCTTCCAGAAGTTCGTGAGCCTGTTGCGCAGGTCTCTGCGGCCGGAGACGGCCTGCGACACGATCTGCGCCCCCGTGAAGGCCGCGACCACCGTCTCGGCCACCGCGTCGATGTCGATATCGGGCAGCAGGTCACCCTGCTGCCGCGCCCTGGCCAGGAGGTCCCTGGCACCGTCCTGCCACATCACGTGGGTGGTGAACTCAGCCCTTGAAAAGGTCCCGTGCTCGATCGCCAACCGGACGCTGGCCCTGGCGATGACGTTCTTCTGCAGCTCCCTCGCGAACCCGTGGCTGGCGTCGATCACCAGCTGGAGTGGCGAGCGGTCGACGGACACCAGAGAGGCCAGCAGCTTCTCGTCGGCGTCGAGTATCGCCCTCGCGAGCTTCTCCTTGGAGCCGAAGTGGAAGTACAGCGCCCCCTTGGTCACCCCGCAACGCTCGAGGATCTGGGCCATCGTGGTGGCCGCGTAGCCGAACTCCTCGAACACCTCTGCCGCGCCTTCCAGGACCCGTTGCCTGGTGGCCAGCGCTCGTGCCTGTTTAGCCATGACGAATGGTGATCCTCCCAAAAAATACCGCTCGGTCGGTATCCTATGCCCCGCGTTGCCTCAAAGGCAGGAACTCTGAAGAGGTAATAGCCATGACGACGCACCAAGCCTTCGACCTGTCGGTCGGCCCGTCGTTCTTCGAGCAGCCGGTCTCCCGCCACCTGGTGCACCGCGCGGCGGTGTCCGAGGTCATGATCACCGGCTGGCGGTCCCTGGACGACAAGACCACCATCCTCGCGGCCCAGTGGCCCCGCACGCACACCTTCTATCGCCCGGTCGCCGGAAGGCACGATCCCCTGCTGATCGCCGAGACGATCCGGCAGGCGGGGCTCGTGGTGAGCCACGCCGAGCTGGACTGCCCGCTCGGCCGGCAGTTCCTCCTCTGGGAGCTGTCCTACGAGGCCGACCTCGGGGACCTGACGATCGGCCCGGGTCCCACCAACCTGGTGCTCCGCTTCACGCGCAGCGAGGTGCGGCACCGGGGCAAGTACCTGGCGGGCCTGCGCGGACACGTGGACCTCTACCGGGACGGGGAGCTGGTCGGCATGGGAGAGGGGAGCTTCGACTGCGTGTCCCAGGCGGCCTACGACCGGCTGCGCGCCGCGACCCGCCCCGGACATCCGCCCGTGCCCGCCCCGCTCCCGGATCCGATCACGCCCGAGCTGGTCGGCCGCGACCGGCCCGAGGACGTCGTGCTCGCGCCGACCGGGCTCGACGACACCTGGCTGCTGCGGGTGGACCCCGCCCATCCGGTGCTCTTCGACCACAAGGTCGACCACGTGCCCGGCATGGCCCTCATGGAGGCCATGCGCCAGGCGACCCGGCTCCTCGCGCAGCCGCTACCGGTCATGTCCGCGAAGCTGTACGCGACCTTCAACCGTTACGTGGAGCTCGGTGCCCCCTGCCTCGTCCACGCGCACGCCGAGGAGCCGCTGCCCTCGGGCGACGTGCCGGTACGGATCTCCATCGAGCAGTACGGCACGCCGGCGGCCGGCGGCCAGGTCATCGCGAGGCCGGCCTGAGCCGGCCGGACGTCCACCTCGCCTGATCCCCTGCCCGCGGCCCCTGTCGTTCTCCGGCTCGGCGCGTCATGATGGCGGTCGTCGACCAACTGACAGGTGAGCGGGTGAGCATGTCGTACGCGGACGTCTTCGCGAGGGCCATCACCGATCCCGACGGCTTCTGGGGGGAGGCCGCCGAGGCCGTGAGCTGGGACCGTGCCCCGGACAAGGTGCTCGACGCGCAGGAAGCGCCGTTCTACCGGTGGTTCACCGGCGGGGAGCTGAACACCTGCTACAACGCGCTCGACAGGCATGTGGACGGCGGGCGGGGCGACCAGGCGGCCCTGGTCTACGACAGCCCCGTCACCGGCACGGCCCGCACGTACACCTACGCGGAGCTGCTGTCGCAGGTCGCGCGGTTCGCCGGGGTGCTCAGGGGGCTCGGCGTCGGCAGCGGCGACCGGGTGGTCGTCTACATGCCGATGGTGCCCGAGGCCGTGGTCGCCATGCTCGCCTGCGCGCGCCTCGGGGCCGTCCACTCGGTGGTGTTCGGCGGCTTCGCCCCGCGCGAGCTGGCCATGCGCATCGACGACGCCCGGCCGGTGGTCGTCGTGTCCGCCTCCTGCGGCATCGAGCCGGCGAGGATCGTGCCGTACAAGCCGATGCTGGACGCCGCGCTCGACCTCGCCGGGCACAAGCCCCGCGGCTGCGTCATCCTGCGACGGGAGCAGGCCCCCGCGACGCTGGTGCCCGGCCGGGACCTCGACTGGGACGAGGCGATGGCCACGGCCGTCCCCGCCGGGTGCGTGCCGGTCGCCGCCACCGACCCGCTCTACATCCTCTACACCAGCGGCACCACAGGGAAGCCCAAGGGTGTGGTGCGCGACAACGGGGGCCACGCGGTCGCGCTGCTGTGGAGCATGCGCAACGTCTACGACGTCGCGCCCGGCGAGGTGTTCTGGGCGGCCTCCGACGTCGGCTGGGTGGTCGGCCACTCCTACATCGTGTACGGCCCGCTGCTCCTCGGCGCGACGACGATCCTCTACGAGGGCAAGCCGGTGGGCACGCCGGACGCCGGGGCCTTCTGGCGGGTGATCGCCGACCACGGCGTGAACGCGCTGTTCACCGCGCCGACGGCGTTCCGGGCGATCAAGAAGGACGACCCGTCGGCGGCGCTCCTCGCGAAGTACGACATCTCATCGCTCAGGACACTGTTCCTGGCCGGCGAGCGGCTCGACCCGGACACCTACCACTGGGCCACCGAGAAGCTCGGCGTGCCCGTGGTGGACCACTGGTGGCAGACCGAGACCGGCTGGCCGGTGGCCGCCAACCTGCGCGGCCTCGCCCCCATGCCCATCAAGCCCGGCTCCCCCACGGTGCCGGTGCCCGGGTACGACGTGCGGGTCCTCGACCCGGACGGCGGGCCCTGCGCCCCGGGCGAGGAGGGCGCGATCTGCCTGCGCCTGCCGCTGCCGCCCGGCACCCTTCCCACGCTCTGGGAGGACGACGAGCGCTACGTCGCGTCCTACCTGTCGGCCTACCCCGGCCACTACCTGACCGGCGACGGCGGCCACCTCGACGAGGACGGCTACCTGTTCGTCATGGGCCGTACCGACGACGTCATCAACGTGGCGGGGCACCGCCTGTCCACCGGGTCGATGGAGGCCGTGCTGGCCGGCCATCCCGCCGTGGCCGAGTGCGCGGTGATCGGCGTCGCCGACGAGCTCAAGGGACAGGTGCCGCGCGGGCTGGTGGTGCTCAAGAGCGGCGTCCAGGCCGACCACGGCGCGCTCCGCGACGAGCTGGTGCTTCTCGTCCGGAACCAGGTCGGCGCGGTGGCGAGCCTCAAGCAGGTGGACATCGTGCCGGGGCTGCCCAAGACCCGGTCGGGGAAGATCCTCCGCAAGACCATGCGCGGCATCGCCGACGGGGCCGACGAGCCGGTGCCCTCCACGATCGAGGACGCCGCCGTGCTCGACCTGCTGCGCCCGGTGCTCCGATCGCGCATGTGACCGAGGAGAAAGACCGACGCCGCCTGCTGGAGGCGGCGTCGGAGGTGAGATATGAAGGTGTGGAGCTATGGGGATTCGAACCCCAGACCTCCTCCATGCCATGGAGGCGCGCTACCAGCTGCGCCATAGCCCCAGGTCACACCACTGCCGGCCAGCTGACCGCCTTTGGTGCCTCGCCAGTGTATCGGACATCGCCGGGCGGGCCGAACCGCCGGGGTTCACGGTTACGCGTTGACACCGATGCTCACACAGGGTAACGATTAGTCGCCCAAAGTCACTCCCTGTGAGGAGCCGAGATGCATCCGAGCCCCCAGGAGCTCAACGCCGGATCCGCGTTCGACACCAGCGACGTCAACCAGGACGGCTACATCGACAAGGACGACATGCACCTCGTCGGCTCCATGCTGGCCGACCGCCTGGGCCTTTCCGCCGACGCCCCCGCCCGCGCGCACCTCCGGGAGGCCTACGCCCAGGTCTGGGAGAACATCGTGGCCGAGGTGGGCACCGACGAGCTGGGCCGCGTCAGCCGTCAGAGGTACGTCGAGTACACCGTGTCCCCCAAGCTCGACAGGACCGCGTTCATCGTGGCCATCGTCTGGCCCATCACCGACGCCCTCTGGGACGCCCTGGACACCGACGGCGACGAGAAGCTCAGCCTGGAGGAGTACCTCCACCTGTGGTCCGCCTACGACGTCGAGACCTCCGAGGCGCGCGAGGCGTTCATCCTTCTGGACACCGACGGCGACCGGCATCTCGCGAAGGACGAGTTCGCCCAGGCGATGTACGACTTCTACTTCAGCGACGATCCCAGGAAGGCCGCGATCCCGATCCTCGGACGGTCCTGACGCCCGAGGTCCGGTTCACTCCAGCGAGCCTGCCGTCCGGATCAGCTCCGCCAGCTCGGTGACCATGGGGTCCTCGGTCGCCGACGCGAGCCGCGTCGCGTGGCCGGCCAGGCCATCGAGGTCCTCGGTGAACAGCTCGTCGTCGGTGTGTCTCAGCCGCTCGGCGAAGGCGGCGACCACCGCGTCCACCTGGAGCCGGGGCGACGACCCCTCCCACAGCGCGTCCGACAGCTCAGAAAGGTCCACCGCGCGGCTCATCTCGGCCGGTTCCCTGGTGTCGGGATCCTGCCAGCGGACCGTCGCCATGGCGACCTGCCCCGAGGTCCCCGGCCGCAGCCGCACCGCGTACAGCGCGGTCACCGCATGGCCGGGGCCCACCTCGCCGCCGTCCTTGGCGTCGTCGCGGAAGTCCTCCTGCGCGAGCGTGCGGTTCTCGTACCCAAGGAGCCGGTACGACTCGACGGTGGCCGGGTTGAACGCGACCTGCGCCTTGGCGTCGCGCGCCCGCAGGTCGAGGCCGGCCGGCAGCCGCTCCACGAAGATCTTGCGCGCCTCCTCCGGCGAGCTCACATAGACCGCCGCGCCGTCGCCGTTGTCGGCGAGCTGCTCCATCAGCGCGTCGCCGTAGTCCCGCCCGACACCGACGCAGAGCAGCGTGATCCGGTGGCCGGCCTGCTCCTTGACCCGGTCGAGGATGCCCTGCCAGGAGGTGTTCCCGGTGTTGGCCAGACCGTCGGAGAGCAGGATGACCCGGTTCGTCGCGACCGGCCGGAAGGCCCGCGACGCCTCCTCGTACCCGGTGACGAGCCCGGCTTCGAGGTTGGTGGAGCCCTCAGTGCCGAGCGAGTCGACCGCCGCGTGCAGATCGGCGCGCTCGCTCGCCGGGGTCATGGAGATGCGCAGCCGCGCCTCGTCGCTGAAGGAGACGATCGACACCTGGTCGCCGGGCCCGAGCTGGTCCACCAGCGTGTGCAGGGCCTCGCGCACGAGGTCGAGCCGTCCAGGGTCGCCCATCGAGCCCGACACGTCCACGACGAAGGTGAGGTTGGCGGGCCTGCGGGCCGCGGCCTCGGCCGTCCTGGTCTGCAGCCCGACCCTCAGCAGCGCGGTGCCCTCCGCCGCGCCCCTCGCCCCGTCGAGCTGGACGGCGAAGCCGTCACCGGACGGCTCGGCGTACCCCTGCCGGAAGGCGTTCACGAACTCCTCCGGCCTGACCTGCGCGGGGTCGGGGAGCCGCCCCTCCTTGAGGCCGGCCCGCGCGTAGCCGTACGAGGCGGTGTCGACGTCCAGGGCGAACGTGGAGATCTTGTCGGCGGGCTCGCTACGGGAGCCGCGTGCCGGGCTCGGCACCGCGCGGGCCGTGCCCTTCCCGGACCCCGTGTCCGGCGCGCTCCCGGCGCCGGACGGATAGGAGGGTCGCCGTGCCTGGCCGGTCTCGTTGGACGAGCCACCACAGGCCGAGACGAGCAGGACGAGCGCCAACAGGACGCAGGCGAGGATTCGTGACTTCATCGGAGGCCTCCCTCGTTGTCACCCCCTACGACGGACGTCGCACGGCTTCCGCCTGAGCCGTCACCCAAGCGACTGCTAACCGTTCCCGCCGCGTGACCACCGCCTTCCGCCAGAGAGGCTTCGCGGCGAAGGCTCGTACGGTCAGGCGAAGCTCAGCAGGCCGCTGTCGACGACCGTCCGGCCGAAGGAGCGCGCGAGCTCGGCCAGACGGGCGCAGTCCTCCTCCCCCAGCGCGGCGTAGGCGGGCAGCGCCAGCGCGTCGGTGCGGTCCTCGATCCGCCGCCGCAGCGCCTCGCCCTCGCCGGTGAGCGTCAGGCCCTCCCCGAGCAGGCCGCGTCCGCGCAGGTCCTCCTCGGTGGCGTCCCATTCCTCCGCACTCCAGCCCCGGCTCGCCTTGAGGAAGATCGCGGGCACGTCCCCGCTCGCCGCGTGGAGGACCAGGGCCTCGCGGCCGTTCAGTCCCTCGACCGTGAGCGCCGCGATGTGGCCGTCGCCCCGGAACTCCCGCAGCAGCGTCTGGGCGTGCCACAACGTCAGATGTGGCTCCTCGGGCCACGGCAGCGTGGCGTGCGCCGCGAACAGCGGGCGCCCCTCCAGGTGCCCGAGGGCCGCCTCCGCCGCCCGCCTGGCGAGGGCGAGGGTCTCGGGGAGGTCGGGGTGCTGGTCGAGGCCCGCACGCTTGAGCGCGTTCCCCGCCGCCCGCAGCCGCGCGTCGAGCAACCGCTGCGGGGTCACGATGTCCCAGGCGGCCGGAAGCGCCCGCCGCACCAGGCCGGGGCAGAAGTTGAAGAACGTCGCGATGACCACCTCGGCGCTCACCCTGCCGAAGGCGGCGCCCCGGGAGGCGAAGTAGCCCATCTGCCGGTCGGTGACGCCGAGGGCGGCGAACTGCTCGACCGCCTCGGGGACGAAGTAGATCATCCCGTGGACGGGTTCCAGGCGGCGCCACGCCCTCCTGGCGGTATGCGTGCTGACCACGGGTCATCCTTCCAGCGAGTCGACGAATCGGGCCATGCCGGAGAGCCAGCGGTCCGGGTCGTCGTACTTGCGCCGGACGAACTCGCCCACCTCGGGGTGCGGCAGGATGTGGAACCGCTCGGCGTCGAGGCCCTCGATCACCGCCTGCGCCACCGTGTCGGGTTCGAGGATGGGGCCGGACGCGCTGACCGCGCGGGCGGTGAGGTGGTGCTCGTCCATGCCCTGGCCGAGCAGCCCCGTACGGACGCCCTGCGGGCACAGCACGCTCACGCCGAGCCCCTTGGTCCGGTAGTGGATCGAGAGCCACTCCGCGTAGGCGATCGCGGCCGACTTCGTCACCGCGTACGGCGCGTCCCCCGGGCAGCTGATCAACCCGGCGGCCGAGCAGGTGTTGAGCAGGTAGCCCCCGCCCCGCTCGACCATCCTCGGCACCATCGCGCGTGCGGCGTACACGTGGGCGAGCACGTTCACCGAGATGGTCCTGGACCAGTCGAGGTCGTCGGCGTCCAGCCCGTGGCCGGTGATGACGCCGGCGTTGGAGCAGAACAGCCCGACGGGGCCGAAGGTCTCCTCCGCCGCGTCGGCGAGGGCGCTGACCTCTTCCTGCACGGAAACGTCGGTCCGTACGGCCATCGCCCGCTCGCCGATGTCCTTGGCGACCCGGGCGGCGCCCGCCTCGTCCAGGTCGGCGACGACCACGCCCGCCGCGCCCTCCGCGGCGAACCGCTGGGCCATGGCCCGCCCGATGCCGCTGGCCGCCCCGGTCACGACGACGACCCTGTCTCGCACCCGCATACGCGCTCTCCGTTCAAACCGACCAGTCGGTATCCGGAACCTAAGCGCTCTGCACGCGCCCGTCAAACACCTGCCCGCCCTGGGCCGGTCCGCGGCGAGCGAGCGGGGTGCGAGCCGGTACGCGACGCGGAGTGAAGGCGTCGGTCAGAAGGTGTTCCTCCGGCAGTTGAGGAAGAGCTGCATTTCGAGCGGCTCGTCATCGGTCGCGGGAACGTAGGCCAGGTCCATCTGCTCGCGCACGCTGAAACCGGCTTCCTGGACGACCGCCCGCAGCGCGTACCTGGCGTATCCGGTCATCCGGACGGGCGTGCCGAGGACGCGGACCGGCGCGTCGTCCACGTCGATCTCGACCATGCCGAGGGCCAGCCAGCCGCCGGGGACGAGCAGCTCGTGCAGCGTGAGCAGCGTCATCATGATCTCGTCGCGGCGGAGCATCGACAGCGAGAAATAGGCCACGACCGCGTCGAACCGCCCGAGGCTGCCGTCCAGCTCGACGACGTCGAGCCGGCGCAGGTCGGCCTCGGGCACGTGCTTCGCCGCCAGGGAGAGCATGACCGGCGAGATGTCTATGCCCGTCACGTCACATCCCGCGTCCACGAACTGGCGGGCCGTCGGCAGGCCCGTGCCGCAGCCGACGTCGAGCACCCGCGCGCCGGGGCGCAGTTTGCGCAGGACCCACTCGGCCGACGCGATCTGCCCGCCCTTGTAGGGGAAGGCCTCGTCATATCGCTCGCCGATACGGTCGAACGCGCCGGCCTGCGCGGCCCGGTGCGCCGGGCGCGAGCCTCTCGCTGTCATTCCGTCCACCCAACACTGCGCCGATTCCTGACTCTCCTTAGATAGAGGGATATCACACGTCAAGTCAAGACCAGTCAGGATCAGAGTTGACAATATAGGGGGACAAATACGGATCTTGCTGGTTATAAACGCAATTGCGAATGGCGGCCCGCGGGCGGTCGTGCAATTGCCGGAAGGCCGGGGATTCGCCGTGATCAGGCGTCCGGCAGGGCGTCCCACTCTTCCCAGGAGATGTCCCTGCCCGGCCAGCGCACGGACTCATGCGGCCACGCCTCGGCGATCCACTTCCGCACGACGCGCTCGACCTCTTCCTCCAGCCCTGACTGCTCCTGGTCGGCCCTGACCCAGAACGACACGTCGGCGTCCGCGCCGGCCTTCTCGGGCGGGTCGACGTAGACGCAGCCCAGCAGGCGCGACTCGTCGGGCGTCATGATCGCGTAGTTGAACGAGCTGCGCAGCAGCGCCTCCTTCTGGTGCCAGGCGAGGTCGATGAGGTCGTCCTGGATCGTCATCCTCTCGTGGGGCCAGCCCCACAGCGGGAAACTCCCGCGCAGCAGGTCTGCGTTCGCCATCACGGCGTCGTAGTCCTTCACGACGTCGTGCACGGTGATGGGCCTGATCCGGAACGACACGTGGTCGACCCCCGGCGGGATCTCATGCGTGCGGGGCAGGAACGGCATGGCATACCTCCATGGCGGGGACCGCGGCGTGCGGCCGGAATCCAGGCTGGCGGGCCCGGCTTACTCACCGCTGAGTCCCCGCTTGGCCGCGCTCCCCGTCCCGCTTGGTCGTCGCTCCCGCGCCGCGATCTCCGGATGGAAGTTTCAGATTCGACCTTCACGTGCGCCCCGGCGACCTGCGGCGCCGTCCACGGGAGCACGCGGGCGTTGTCCGCCGATTCCGGGCCGACTTAGGGTGACCCCGCCCTGCGAGGGGACCTGAGTTCGGTTCCCGGGGCCGGGCCACGACGTGGACGGAGACGGCGATGACAGACCTGTACCGTGCTCGACCGGCGGGCTCGGCGCCCCGCGACCGCAGGCGCGGAGCGCTTCCTGCCCTGCTCGTCGCCTTCCTTCTCTCCGCTCTGGTCGTGTTCCAGCTCTCCGCGAAAGCCCTAGCGCTGGCGGACCCTCCCGCGCCGGTGACGGGCAACGCGACCTACTTCGACGCGCTCGGCTCCCCGTACGGGGGATGCGGCGTTCCGCAGTCGGTGCTCGACAGTCAGGACTTCGTCGCGCTCAACGTGTTCAACACGCCGGGCGACTACGGGAACTACGCCCGGCCGCTGCCCCCGTCGATGGCCGCCAAGATCGGCATGTGGAACAATGGGCTCAACTGCGGGCGATGGGTGCGGGTGTCGGTGGCCGACTACTGCACCGGCGTCAACGACGGCGCGCCCGGCCAGGCGTTCTGCCGCAACGGCTCGTGGACGGCCGACGCCTACAACGGGGCCACGCTGAACATGGTGGTCGCGGACAGCTGCGGCGACGCCAACGCCTGGTGCCGCGACGACCCGTACCACCTGGACCTCGCCAAGGGCTCGCTCAACAGGTTCGCCAAGAACGGCGTCCCCGTCGGCGACATGTACCCGAACCACTGGAACAACCGCCACGTCACCTGGTCGTTCGTCTCGGCGCCCGGGTACACCGGCGACATCCAGATCGGCTTCATGCAGGGCGCCCAGCAGTACTGGCCGGCCATCGCCGTGTCGCACCTGCGCGACGGCATCCACGGTGTGGAGTACTACGCCGGAGGCGCCTGGCAGAAGGCCCAGATGAACAGTGACATGGGCCAGTCGTACATCATCGCGCCCACCGAGACGGCCGGGACGCGGTACCAGATACGGGTACGCGACGCTTCCGACGCGCTCGTCAACAACGGCCGCGTCTACAGCTTCTCCCTTCCGGCCGGATGCTCCCCCTGCGGCGCGGCGTACACCAAGGCCGCCTACACCACCGACGGCCCGTCCCCGACCCCCACACCCACGGTCACCCCCACCGTCACGCCCACCCCCACACCGACCCCGACCGTCACCCCGACGCCCACGCCCACGGCGGGCGCCTGCTCGGTGTCGTACGCGAAGCAGAGCGAGTGGCCGGGCGGGTTCACCGGCCAGATCAACGTGACCAACAGGGGGGCGGCGCTGACGAGCTGGACGGTCACCTTCACCCTCCCGCCCGGCGTGAGCGTGACCCAGGGCTGGAACGGCACCTGGACCCAGTCGGGCACCGCGGTGACGGTGCGGAACGCGTCATGGAACGGAAGCGTCGCCGCCGGGGGCGTGGTCGGCCTCGGCTTCAACGGATCGTCCACGGGCACCCCGGGCGCACCGTCGGGCTTCGCGTTGAACGGCGCCGCCTGCGCGTGATGGATCAGGGCGTGTTCAGCCCCGCTGCGCCAGGGAGATGCTCGCGTAGTCGGCGACCGGGCGATATCCGAGGGCCTGGTAGATGGAGTTCGACGTCGGGTTGGCGAGGTCGGTGAAGAGCAGGAGCAGATCGGCCCCGGCCTCCCCGGCCGCGCGCGTCGCGGCGTGCGTCACCGCCGAGCCGTACCCGCGCCCGCGGAGCCCCGGCGGGGTGTACACCGGGCCGATGCGCGACATCCCGGTGATCGGGCGCGAGAACCCGGCCATCGCGACCGGCCGCCCGCCGTCCTCCCACAGCACGAACTCACCCTGCCCGATGCGGAGCTTCACCTGCGGCAGCGGGTCCTCTCGCGAGGCCCTGGGGTCGGCCTCCTCCGTGAAGGCCCGCACGAATTCGACGGCAAGATGGACGTCGGCGTCGCCCGCCGGCCGTGCCGTGCCGGTGGATGAGGCCGGCCGGAGGGTGTCCAGCCGGTAGAGGCGTTGCGACGAGCGTGCCGTCTCCTGCCGGCCGCTCGCCGAGACGAACGCCGTGGCCTGCGCCAAGGGCCCGCTCACGCCGGACAGGGCGCGGTCGCGCAGCGCCTCGGCGAGCGAGGGCACCGAGCCGAGGGGGATGTCGCCGAGGAGCAGTGGATACGGCGGCGTGTTCACAACGGCCCCGCGTACCTCGCCGCCGTCGGTGAGCCGGCCGAGCATCAGGCCGTCGCTCCACAGGCCGTGGCGAACGCGGCCGAGCACGGTCAGGGGGACGGTGTTGCGCACGGGGTCACGGCGCAGCCACTCCTCGGCGTCCGCGAACTCGCCGAGGTCGCCGGTGAACGTCCACATCATGCGTTCAGTCTGCCAACGGGCCCAGCCCCGGGCGACTCGTTTTCCGATCCCTAGAACTCGTCGGCGCCGGTGACCTGGCTGATCGGGAAGACGTGGCGCGAGGCGGCGCAGATGGTCTCCAGGGTGTGGATCGGGGTGCCGTCTGTCGCGTAGGCGGCGCGCACGATCTCGACGATCCACTCCCCCGGGGCGAGCAGCAGCGTCTCGGCCTCGAACGCGGTCGGCTCGCGCGCGAGCAGCCGCTCCTCGGCGTGGCCGAAGCGGTGGCCCAGGGCCTCGATGCCGGCCTGGAGGCTCGGGCGGACGAAGCCGGGGTCGCAGATCGGGGTGCCGCCGAAGACGTCGAGGCGGAAGTAGCTGGTCGCGATGCGCACGGGGACGTCGCCTGCCAGCAGCAGCTTGCGCCGCGCCAGCACGTCCGCTCCAGGCTCGACGCGCAGCGCCGCGGCGACGTGCTCGCCCGCGGGCTCGGGGCCGACGTGGAGCATGCGCCGGCCGGCGCGGATGCCCTGCCGCTCGGCCTCGGCCACGAACAGAGACGCCGACCCGCGAACGGCCGGCTCGGTCGGCAGGTTGCGCCGCACCACCACCGGCGGCGGCGTCGATCGTTCCACTTGCTACCCGGCCTCCCGCAGATCGGACCACGCTCGGGCCCGGAAACGACGATACCGCCCTGGTGGGGGCGGTATCGGGTCGAACGCGAGGGTGGAGCTATGGGGATTCGAACCCCAGACCTCCTCCATGCCATGGAGGCGCGCTACCAGCTGCGCCATAGCCCCTTGCGATGCGCGGACAGTCTATAGGAATCCGGCCACCGCGTGGAAACCGAATCCGGCACCCGCACTCGATCAAGGGAAGCGAGCCCGGGATGGGCACCGCATGTCACGCTGGAGGGGTACCCAGCCGTGACCCGGGACCGGGGAGCTAGGCGAGCTCGTCCTCCAGGTAGCGGTCGCCGGCGGCGTACCAGCCGGTGACGACCTGGGCCGCGATCACCACGAACAGGAGCACGAACGGCATCGTCCAGCCTCCGGTGGCGGAGTAGAGCACGCCCACCACGAGCGGCCCGGCGCCGGCGATAAGGTAGCCGGCACTCTGCCCGAAGGCGGACAGGGCCGCGGTGACCTCCGGCGTGCGGGTGCGGAGCGCGAGCAGCGTGAGCGCCAGCGGGAACGAGCCCATGCCAACGCCGACCACCAGGACCCAGATCCACAGCGAGGACGCCGGACCTGCCAGCATGCCGGTGAAGCCCACGACGTACAGGGCGGCGAAGCCGGCGATCATCGGACGCTGGCTCTTGACGCGCGCCGCGATGGCGGGCACGGCCAGCGCCACGGGGATGCCCAGCGCCGAGAAGACCGCCAGGCTGACCCCGGCCTGGCCGCTGGTGTACCCCCTGTCCTGGAGCAGCTGCGGCAGCCAGCCGAACATCACGTAGGCGACGAGCGACTGGGTGCCGAAATATCCGGCGATCGCCCAGGCCAGACGGGTTCGCACCAATGCTCGGGGCCCGGCGTCGTCCCGCCCGCTGAACCGCTCCGGCTCACTGCGCAGAAGCGCAAGCCACGGAATGGCGGCCACAGCGGCGAGTGCCGCCCACACACCGAGGGCGACGTGCCAGTTGCCGTCGGCGGCCCGCTGGATCGGGACCGTCGCGGCTGCGGCGAGCATGGTGCCGACGGCCAGGGCCGTCGCGTAGAGGGTCGTCATGGGCCCGGTGCGCCGGGGGAAGTGCCGCTTGATCAGGGTCGGGATCAGCACGTTGCCGATCGCGCCACCCGAGAGCGCCACCACGCTGGCCGCCAGGAAGACGAAGGTGGAATCGATCATGACCCGCGCGAGCAGCCCGACTCCGAGCAGCACGAGCGCGCTGAGGAGCAGGCGGTGCTCACCGACGCGCCGGGCGAGTGAGGGCGTGACCGCGCCGAACACCGCGAAGGAGAGCACCGGCAGGGTCGTGAGGAGCCCCGTGACCACGGCCGACATCCCAAGCGCCCGGCTGACCTGGTCGAGTACGGGACCGACGCTGGTGACGGCGGTGCGCAGGTTGAGCGCGGCTAGCACGATGCCGAGCACGACGAGCCATGCGAGCGATCGCGTGCCGCCCGACCTCCGTTCCGGTGCGGTCGTCGCGAGCCGATCCGGGGCCAGCACACTCATGCGGGGGTCGTTCCTTCGTCTGTAGAGGGGTTATCGAATCATAGGATGATTGGACGACTCAAGAGTAACAGATGTCCCGGACCCCTCGGATGCGAGGCCTCGTCATGGCGTACCAGGAACGGCCGCACCGAACGACGAGCCGCCGGCCTGCCTATTTGCAGACATTGTCAATTCGCTAGAATCGCAAACTACTGTTTCGTGTCGGCGAGGAGGGGTGTCGGTGGGACGCGGTCGGGCCAAGGCCAAGCAAGTGAAGGTCGCTCGTGCTCTGAAGTACACAGGTGGTGGTGATCTGGAGTCGCTGCGGCGCGAGCTGGGTGTCGACCCGGCGCCCGCAGCGGGCGCGGAGCCGGACGAGACCGGCCCGGACCTCTATCGGGACGGGAAACCTGGCGAATGAGCGCGTCCGGGATCGGCGCTCCTGATGAACCGGCGGCCGGGGTGCAGTGATGCCGGTCCCGCTGTATCAGGCCAAGGCCGAGCTGTTCAAAACGCTCGGCCATCCCCTGCGCGTCCGGGTGCTGGAGTTGTTGTGCGACGGGCCGAAGCAGGTCCGTGAGCTGCTGGCTGCGATCGAGGTGGAGGCGCCGAACCTGTCCCAGCAGCTCGCGGTGCTGCGCCGGGCCGGTCTGGTGACCGCCCGGCGGGACGGGTCGACGGTGGTGTACGAGCTGGCCGGGGCCTCGGTGTCCGAGATGATGCTGGCGGCCCGCAGGATCCTGACCGAGCTGCTGGCCGACCAGCGTGAGCTGCTCACCGAGCTTGAGCAGAGGGTGTGAACTCATCGGCTCGAGTGCCGGCGGGAAACGACGAGGGGACAGGGTGGTGACCCTGTCCCCTCGTCGTTTCCCAGCCGTTCACTTCCGTCGTCCGGCGGCCTCGTCAGGCGAGGCGCTCCGGGGTCAGCGGCGGCTCGTCGTCCCAGCGCGGGGTGCCCTGCGGGGAGACCGGGCCGCTGCCCGGGGCCGGGAGCGGGGTCTCCGGCGGGTATTCACGCCGCACCGGCTGCGGCGGCATCGGGTCACCGGCGGCGTAGGCCTGCCCGGCGCCGGTCGTCGTCTCCGGCGGGGCACCCACGGGGACGCCCGAGGTGGTGCCCGTTCCCGTCAGCACGTCACCGTCCGGGGCCGTACGGGCGGCGGCGCCGTGGTCGCTGTCGAGGGGCGACGGCACCTCGCCGCGCCAGCCGCCGGTCTCGTATCCCTTGGACTCGATGAACTTCTTGAACCGCTCCAGATCCCCATGGACCCGCATGCGGACGAGCTGCAGCTTGTCCCCGACGGTCTCGACGATCCCCTCGGGGTCGAACTCCATCTGGAGCATGACGCGGGTGGTGTCGTCGGTGATGCGGTGGAACGTCACCACACCGCCCTGGCGGGGCTCCTCCAGAGAGCGCCACGCGACACGCTCGTCGGGTCGCTGCTCGGTGATCTCCGCCTCGAACTCACGGTGCACGCCGGCGACCTGGACGCTCCACGCCAGGCGGGTGTCGTCGAGCTGCTTGACCGACTCCACGCCTTCCATGAACTCGGGGAAGCTCTCGAACTGGGTCCACTGGTTGTAGGCCGTCCGCACGGGCACGGCCACGTCGACCGAGTGCTCGATGGTGCTCATCAGGCTTCCTCCCTCTTTGTGGGTACGGAAACCAGCCCTGCCCCTGAGGGCGCGGCCTATTCGGACTTTCGCGTGCGAAAAATCCAGTAGAGGCCGATCACCGGAAGCACCAGGGGGACGAAGCCGTAACCGCTTCCGTAACCGGACCAGACGGTGGCGTGCGGGAACGCGGCCGGGTCGAAGACGCTCAGCGTGCCCACGATCAGCACCCCGGCCAGCTCGATCGCGCACGCCGCGAAAGCCGTGCCGCGGGCACCGCGCGCGAGCGCCACCGTGAGCACGATGTAGACGGCCGCCGCTAACGCGGACAGCACGTAGGCCAGCGGCGCCTCGTGGTACTTGGTGGCGATCTGCACGCCCGCCCGTGCTCCGGCCGCGAGCGCGAAGATGCCGTACACGGCGACGAGCAGCCGGCCGGGCCCGGTGTTCACCGCGGCGCCGGTCACGGGGTTCCCTGCCAGATCTGCAGCAGCCGGCCCACCATGACGGGGATGGCGAAGCAGCCGACGGCCGCGACCGCGGGCCCCCACCGGGTGCGCTCGCCGAGCGCCCAGAAGGCCGCGACCGGCGGGATCAGGATGGTGCCCGCGAGATAGCCGATGAACGTCGCGGTCTCGTGGGGGTGCTCGCCGCCGATCACCTTGGCGATGCCGATGCCCGCCTGGGCCAGCAGCGCGAGCTCCAGCAGCCCCAGCCCGACGAGCAGCACCATGCCCATCGGCCTGTTCCTGATGGCCACGATCACGCACAGCGCCGCCAGGAGCAACGCGCCGATGATCAGACAGGTGGCCAGGGCGCCGATCATCGCGCGGCACGGGGACTCGGGAACATGGGAGGTAGATTATCGGGCCCCCACCTCGGCCTTCCGCGCGAGGAGCCCCCTCCCCGGCGCGTGACCGGGGAGAGGGCCATACGACCGGGCTTCGCGGGATCAGTGGCAGTTCACCAGGACGATGGACACGACGGTGCACTGCACTGAGTCCACGTCGTTCGAGCTCACGGGGTCGACGGGGTCGGACGCCGTGCGCGTGGCCGTGAAGGTGTACGGCACGCCGATGCTCAGCAGCCCGATCGGGACGGTGAACTTCTTCGTCACCGACGCTCCGAGCGCGACCGGCCCGGTCGTGCAGGTGACGGCGCCAGAGCCGGTGGCGCAGTCGCCCGAGACAGCCGAGAACCCGCCGGGGAGCGGGGTGGTGACGGTCGCGGAGCGCAGCACGCCCGGCCCGTTGTCGGTGACCCGCACCGTGAACTCGATCTTCGGCACGAGCAGGGCCAGCTTGGGTGAGGCCGTGAGGCGTACGGCCGCGTCGGCCTGGCTGATGATGGTCAGCACGGGCCCGGCGACGATCTCCGAGGCGTAGTTCGAGCCACGCAGCTCGCCCTGGAACGTCTGCTCCCCCGGCTGGGCGTTCTGCGCGATCGCCAGCGTGAACACGACGGTGGCCGAGGCACCGCCCGACAGGGCTCCGACGGGGGCCTGGAAGCCGATGGGCCCGCTCCCGTCCGTGACGGTGGTGCACGGGCCGATCGCCCCGGTGCATCCGGTCAGGGTGGCGTACGACGGGAGCGCGGCGGGGGCGGTGAACACCCTGGCGGCCGCGTTCAGCACCGTGAAGCCGTGGATGTTGGTGACCTGGACGGTGACCGTCACCGTGTCACCGGTGTTGACCTGTGAGGACGACAGCGCGAGCGTCACCTCGGGCGGGTCGGCTGATGCGGGGGTGGCGAGAAGCGGGGACATGACCATCGCGACGGCCAGGGCCACCAGGGCGAGGGGGTGCCGGAGGGATCTCATCGCAGCCTTTCGAGCTCGAAGACCTGAACCCTCCGACTATGGCCGCTGATATCCACATGAGCATGGAATTGCGGTTATTTGATCACGATCAGTAGTGACCAATTGTGGACATCGGTCGCCGGACAACGTGTGATCAGACTTACCGTCAGGCAAAGAGCATAAGACTGTATGCTGTAGGCAGTTGACGAAAAACTTGTGGCGGGTACGCGGCGAGCTGCCCTTGCGCCCTTCTGGAGTTGAAGAAATGTCGCGGTCGGATCTGGCGGGCAAGGCGGCCCCACCCAAGATCGCGCGCCCCGTCCCGCTCAGAGAGCGCGTTTTCGAGGCGCTCCTCGAGCTCATCATCGATGGCCATCTCCGTCCCGGCCAGCACCTCGCCGAGAGCGAGCTCGCCGAGATGCTCGGCGTCTCCAGGCAGCCGATCAGGGAGGCGCTCCAGCTGCTCAGCGGCGAGGGCTGGGTCGACCTGCACCCCGGGCACGGAGCTTTCGTGCACGCCCCCACCGCCGAGGAGGCCGACCAGCTGCTGGCCGTGCGCGCCCTCCTTGAGACCGAGGCCGCGCGGCTGGCGGCCCGCAACCACACAGACGAAGGAGTGGCCCGGCTGCGCGCGCTCTGCTCGCGCGGCCTGGCCGCCGTCGAGGCCGACGACATCGACGGCGCGGTGACCGTCAACTCCGAACTGCACGCCACCGTCATGGAGCTGTCCGGCAACGCCGTGCTCAGCGACCTCGCCGCCCAGGTCTCCCGCCGCGTCCGCTGGTACCACACGCCCGTGGCCCGCCAGCGCGGCCGGGCCTCCTGGGAGGAGCACACCGCGCTGATCGACGCCATCGCCGAGGGTGACGCCGACCGGGCCGGCGAGATCATGAAGGACCATACCGAGCACACCCGCCACCTCTACCTGAGCCGGCTCGGGGAGGAGGAGCCCTCCGAGCCGCTGCCGAGCAAGCGCAGGAAGCGGCGCGCCCCCGCCTCTCTCGGCAATTGAGCACGCCGGCCGGCAGGCTGGTGCCTCCCGCGAGGACCAACGCGCCGCCGTACCCCCGGGCGCCGGCCACGACCGCGCCCATGCCCGAACCCGCCGTCGGCGCCTGACCCCGGCGAAGGCTCAGGCGCCGTCGAGGATGTACGTGCCGATGAACTCGTTGGCGAACTTGGCCGACGGGTCGTACCGCCGCGCTAGATCGCGGAAGTCCGGGAGCCGCTCGTACCGGGTGCGCAGGATCTCGGGCGGCACGGTGAAGAGCTTGCCCCAGTGGGGCCTTGCCTCGAAGGGGGCGAGCCGCTCCTCGATCAGGCCGAGAACGGGAAGCACCGCCGGAGTGTCCTTGATCCAGGTGAAGTGGAACGCCACGGTGTCCCGCCCCTGGCAGGGGCTCAGCCACATCTCGTCGGGGGCCACCGTCCGGATCTCGGAGATCTGCAGGACCGGGGCGATGCGCTCGCGGAGGCCCTCCAGCGCGTGCAGGGCCTCGACGGCGTGCCGCCGGGGCACCATGTACTCCGACTGGAGCTCCTCGCCGTTGCTCGGCGTGAAGTCGGGCCGGAAGTGCGGCAGGCGCTCGAACCAGGGGCCGGGGACGCCCATCTGCTGGGTGCAGTGAACGGGGGACACCCCGGGGACGGGGTGCCGCGGGCCGTCCGCCGCCGTGGCCCCGAACAGGTCCGGCGCGGCCGGGGAGCCGCCGGCCTCGTCAAGACGCCGCTTCACCCAGACCTGGTTGAGCCGCGAGGTGCGCCAGTCGGTGAACAGGCTCACGCTGTACGCGCTGGAGACGATCTCCTCGAAGTGATCGTCCAGCACCTCGACCGGGAGCCCCTCGTAGACGTGCTGCCGCACGTCGAACGCCGGCACGATGTCCAGCGTCAGGCTCACCACGGCTCCGAGCGCTCCGAGCGCCACGACCGCCCCGTTGAACCGCTCGCCGTCCGCGTCGCGGCTGAGGACCACCACGTCGCCGTCCGCGGTGACCATCTCGACCGCGGACACCGACGTGGCGAGGTTCCCATTGGCGTCACCCGAACCGTGGGTCGCCGTGGCGCAGGAACCGGCGACCGAGATGTGCGGCAGGGACGCCAGGTTGGGCACCGCGTACCCCTTGTCGTGCAGCCGCCGGCCCAGCTCGGCGTACCGCACGCTCGCGGTGACCCTGACCGTGGCCGAGTCGACGTCCAGCTCCACGCCCTTGGGGAGGCCGTCGAGCGAGACCAGGACGCCGGGCGAGTCGGCGATGTCGTTGAACGAGTGCCCGCTGCCGAGGACGCGCACCTTGGCGCTCCGCGCGATCAGGCTCCGCAACTGCTGGAGGGAGGAGGGCCGGTCGACGCGCTCCGCTCGGAAGGCGATGTTCCCCGCCCAGTTCTTCGGCCTCTGGGTCAACTTGAAATCCCCTGATTCAGCATGAAGCGACCGGTTCCGACCGCTGATTGCACCCTAAGGGGACGCCTGGATTCTCGGCACCGCAAGTGCGACGAGCGCGGCCAGCCCACGACAAGGCGCGCCTGGCCCCCGGCACCTGACATCACCATGGGCGGGAAGCAGAAAACCCTGCCCCGCGACGAGCGGGACAGGGTTGCACATCCACCGAAACCGGTGGAGCTATGGGGATTCGAACCCCAGACCTCCTCCATGCCATGGAGGCGCGCTACCAGCTGCGCCATAGCCCCTGGTCACCGCTCCGGGTGTTCCCGTCACGGCGCTCGGAGAGCATATAGCGACACCCGGCCGTTGACCTAATCGACACCTGCGCGACGCCACCGGGTGCCGTGTCCATACAACTGCCCCGGGTACGGCTTGCGCCTCGCGCGCCCGGCGCAAGCCGTACGAAGGCCCTGTCTAGCTCGCCGCTGAGGCGGACTCGGGCCTGTCGTCGCTGTTCACGGGCTCGGGAAGCGTGCCCGCGTTGTGCTCGAGGAGGCGCCAGCCCTTTCGGCCCTCCTGGAGGACCGACCACGAGCAGTTGCCGAGGCCGCCGAGGGCGGGCCACAGCTCCTCGGGAAGGCCGAGCAGGCGTGCCAGGCCCAGCCGGATCGCCGCGCCGTGGGAGGCGATCACGAGCAGCCCCCTGTCCTCCAGCCGGGCGACCCAGCGGCGGGTGGCGGCGGCGACGCGGTCGGCGACGTCGGTCACCGACTCGCCGCCGGGAGCCTCCCACTCGGCGTACTCCACCGGCCAGCCGGCGGCGATCTCGGCGCGGGTCAGGCCCTCCCACTCGCCTCCCCCGCGCTCGCGCAGGTCCTTGTCGACCACGACGTCCAGCCCCACGACGCCCCCGAGCGCGGCGGCCGTGTCATGGGCGCGCCGGAGGTGGGAGGAGACGATCAGCGAGGGCCTCAGGGACGCCAGCAGCGAGGCGGCCCTGCCGGCCTGGGCGACGCCCGTCTCGTCGAGCGGGATGTCGGTGTGGCCCTGGAACCGCTGCTCGACGTTCCACAGCGTCTGGCCGTGGCGCCAGAACACGACGCGACGGCCACCGGGCTTCCCCTCACTCACCTGCCGTCCCGTTGCCCCGCTGGGCCCGGACCTGCGTGACGCTGTCGGGGAGCGAGATGGCGGGGCAGTCCTTCCACAGGCGCTCGAGGGCGTAGAAGGTGCGGTCCTCCTCGTGCTGGACGTGGACCACGATGTCCAGGAAGTCGAGCAGCACCCAGCGGCCCTCGCGTTCCCCCTCTCGGCGGACCGGCTTGGCGTGGGCATCGATCCGCAGGCGCTCCTCGATCTCGTCGACGATGGCGCGGACCTGGCGGTCGTTGGAGGCGGAGCAGAGCAGGAAGGCGTCGGTGATGACGAGCTGCTCGCTCACGTCATAGGCGATGATGTCATCCGCCAGCTTCTCGGCCGCGGCCTCGGCGGCGAGCCGGACTAGCTGGATCGATCTTTCCGATGCGGTCACGATGTGGGTTGTTCCTCCTGTGCGGCGACGAAGACTCAGCGTTTCCATCAAATCTAGCGATTGTCCTGCCAGGTTCGCCCGGCAGGCAAATATGATTTCTTCGTTCGAACGGTCAGGGCTTGGCCGCCCATCTGGGTGACGACGGCCGCAAGCCGTTCTCCCCGGCAGGAGCCACCATCAAGAAGCCTGGTAGAGGCCCCGCTTGTTGATGTACTGAACGATCCCGTCGGGCACGAGATACCAGATCGGCTCCCCCGCGGCCACACGCTCCCTGCACTCCGACGACGAGATCGCGAGCGCCGGAATCTCGATGAGGCTGACCTTCCCCTTCGGGAGCCCCGGGTCGTGCAGCACATGACCCGGACGAGTACAGCCTACGAAATGCGCCATGGTGAAGAGCTCGTCGACGTCACGCCAGCTGAGGATCTGCGCCAGAGCGTCGGCGCCGGTGATGAAGTACAGCTCCACATCCGGCTCGTACATTCCCGCGATCTCGCGCAGCGTGTCGATCGTGAACGTCGGTCCCGGGCGGTCGACGTCGACCCGGCTCACCGAGAACCGCGGGTTGGACGCGGTGGCGATGACCGTCATCAGATACCGATCTTCCACGGCGGAGACGGTCTTGTCCGCCTTCTGCCACGGCTGCCCCGTCGGGACGAACACCACCTCGTCCAGGTCGAAGTGGTGGGCGACCTCGCTGGCCGCGACGAGGTGGCCGTGGTGGATCGGGTCGAAGGTCCCGCCCATGATGCCAAGCCGCCTGGTGGGGGCCCCATTCCTCATGCGAGGGACCCTAACGTGCGCGGCCGTGGCGCCACCGGACCACCCCCCTGCCAGCGCTCGACCCCCAGGAAACGGGCTGTTGTCCCGCGCGCGGGCATCCGCCCCGACGTAGCATGCCGACCATGACCACCACCACCCCGGATCGCAACCGTGTACAGCTGCCCGGCATCAGCTCCCGGGCCTACGAACATCCAGCTGACCGGTCGGCCCTGGTCGCGATGCGCTCCCTGTCGGGATTCGACTCGGTGCTCAAGCGCACGTCCGGCCTGTTCAGCGAGCGCCGCCTCCGGCTGATGTTCCTCGCCTCCTCCGTGCGCGCGAGCGAGACCCAGTTCCGGGCCCTGTACGACATGGGCCGCGACAGCGCCTACCTGCTCGATCTCCACCGCATCCCGGAGATCTACGTCCAGCAGGACCCGCAGCCGAACGCCATGGCCATCGGCTTCGACGACCCGTTCATCGTGATCAACACCGGCCTGCTCGACCTGATGGACGAGGAGGAGCTCCGCTTCGTCGTCGGGCACGAGACCTCCCACATCCTGTCCGGGCACGCCGTCTACGGCACGATGCTCGCGATCCTGACGCGGCTCGCCACCCGTGTGGCCTGGATCCCGCTCGGCTACATCGGGCTGCGGATCATCGTCACGGCTCTGGAGGAATGGCACCGCAAGGCCGAGCTCTCCGCCGACCGTGGCGGCCTGCTCTGCGGCCAGGACCCCGAGGCCGGCATGCGGGCCCTGATGAAGCTGGCCGGAGGCTCCCGTCTTCACGAGATGAACATCGAGGCGTTCCTCGACCAGGCCCGCGAGTACGACACCGCCGGTGACGTGCGCGACGGCCTGCTGAAGGTCCTCAACCTGCTCGGCACCACCCACCCCTTCGCGGTGATGCGGGTGGCCGAGCTCGACCGGTGGCGGCGTGACGGCGAGTACGAGTCCATCCTCGCCGGCAACTACCCCCGCCGTGAGGACGACGCCGACGCCAAGCTCTCCGAGGAGGTCAAGGCCGCCGCCCGTTCCTACCGCGAGTCGTGGGCGCAGTCCCAGGACCCGTTCATCGGCGTGCTCCGCGACGTCGCCGAGGGCGCCGTCAACGCCGGCGAGCGCATCTTCAACCGGTTCGCCCGCAGGGACTGAGCACGGACCCCGTGGCCCACGGCCCACAAGCCCTGGACCCCGGCCGGACCGCCACCTCACCGATCCGCTCGTCACGACGCCGCCCCGCACGCGGCCTCGTGGGGCGAGCGCGAAGGCGGTCCTCCCCGTACGATGTTCTGCCCTGGCCAGGGCGAACCGTGCATTCACCGGTACGCGACCAGGGGGCGCGTACCACTCCGTAGATCGGCACGCTGGGCGGTCAAGGCACATGGGGGCTCGCCGCCCGCTCTACAAGGCTGTCCGCCCCAGGCCCCTGGTGCGCCTGGGGGACTGCTCTCCAGGCCCTCAGAGCGTGTGGGGAAGCACCCAGGCCAGGATGCGGACGGCCGCTGCGCACAGGGCGACGAAGCCGCCCAGCACCGAAAGAGCCCGTAGCCCCTCCCTGCGCAGGTCGGGCACGTGGACGCCGATGCGCTCGACCTCGCGGCCGACGATCCCGCCGCACACGATGCCGAAGACCACCCCTGCCACGGTCATCGGGCCCGGACGGCTCCACCACGCGTCGCCCATGTCGCCCCCGGCCGCCACCCAGAACGCCGAGGCGGCGATGGCCGAGGCGGGCACCCCTGGCCAGACGGCCGCGCTGAGCGCCGACCCGGCAAGCGCGATCGGGAACGACACCACCCGCAGCGTTCCGCGCACGCGGGTGGACCTGCGGTTCCTGACGAGCCAGTGCCCGCTCCACCACGCGCGGGCCAGCACGCAGAAGGTCGCCGTGATCGCGAAGGTCGCGAGCGGCCAGATGACCGACGCCACGACGCAGGGCACCGCGACCATGGCCAGCATGATCAGCACGGCGCTTCCCGGCGGCGAGGACGTGGCGCCTCCCTGCGCCTGGGCGCCGAGAAGCGACTCCTTCACATCCGAAGCGGTACGCCGGGCCCTGCCCCCACCGCCCGTACGGCGGTCCGCGCCCTCGGGTTTGGCACGGCGGGCGCGGGCGCGCTCCTCCGGGCCCGTGGCCGGGCGCGGGGGGCGGGCAACCGGCGCCTTCTTCCGGGGCGTGGGGGTGGCCTCCGCGGCCGCCTCCGCCGCCTCCCGGGCGCGCGTCCTGACCTGCTCGACCGGCGGCTCCTCGCCCGGCACCTCCTCGGCCC
Source organism: Sphaerisporangium sp. NPDC088356 (assembly GCF_040685555.1). Taxonomy (NCBI): domain Bacteria; kingdom Bacillati; phylum Actinomycetota; class Actinomycetes; order Streptosporangiales; family Streptosporangiaceae; genus Sphaerisporangium; species Sphaerisporangium sp. NPDC088356. The sequence goes on along the minus strand of NZ_JBFBIK010000030.1, from coordinate 41 downwards.
GGCCCCGGCCGCCCGGCGGCTCGTCACCACGTCCGCGCGCC
>NZ_JBFBIK010000029.1:0-71310 GCF_040685555.1 Sphaerisporangium sp. NPDC088356 | reverse complement strand
CCGTGCCCTCCATGAGGCCGTACGCGTTGATCACGCGTTCGAGGCCCGCCTCCCTTCCCGGAGCGGAATCGCTCCGGGGCCTCCCGTAATCTGTCGGCTAAGCGGCTCGTTGTACCGGGCGGTTTATCGCCTGGAAAGTCCGCCTAGGAATGGATGTTTACCTCTCCTCGTGCTTGCCGTGGTGCTTGTGGCCGTGGTGGTGATGGTGGTGCTCGGGACGCCAGTGGCGGCGGTGGTTGTCACGGAAGAAGTCGTGGTGGCCGCCTCCATGGCTGTGGTGGCCGACGATCGCCCGGAAGAAGCGCGCCTCTACGATCTTGAAGTAGCAGTTGCGGTGGCCGCCTCCGTGGTGACGGTGGTGACGGTGGTGACGGGAGAAGCCGTGGCCCTTGCCGCCGCCCCAGCCGCCGTCGTCGTCGCCCCAGCCGCCGTCGTGGTCGCCCCAGCCGCCGTGGTGGCCGTGGTGGCCGCCGTGGTGGTGGTGGCAGTGGCCGCCGCCGTAGCCGCCGCCGCCGCCGCCGTCGAAGCCGTCGAAGCCGCCGAAGCCGCCGTCGAAGGTGCCGATCGCGGTGGACGCGTTGGCGCTTGTAGCCGTGGTGGCGCCGAGACCGGCGAGACCACCAGTGAGTGCCGCAGTGACGGTCAGCATTGCGGCGTATTTCTTGACGTCGGGCATTGCGTTTTCCCCCTTGACGCATCGGGTTGCCCAGCGGACGCATTTCCTCATTTTCGAGGTAAATGCTGGGGTGACTCGTTATGAGTCTTCCCACTTGTCTTGTTTTCCTAGCGGCGCATGCGACAAACGAGGATCACTGCCTTTTGGCATCTACTTAACCTGCCCTTATGTCTTTCAGTTCGATATTTCCTGATTTGCCCGATATTTCCTCTGATCTTGTGGCGCTCCGGGCGTGTCCGGGGTGGCCCCAGCCGGGTGCGGTGGTAGGCATGGGCTGTACGGTCCCGGGTTATCGTCGGAACGGACGGTGAACAGGAGGGGAAAGATGGTGGAGGAACCGATTCCGCACTGGCCCGGGGAACTGCTCGACCTCGGCGGCCTCGGCGTCTACGTGCGGTCCACGCCCGAGGGGCCGCAGGAGAAGGCCGTGTTCGTGCACGGGCTCGCCGGATCCGCGACCAACTGGACCGATCTGATGGCCGAGCTCCACGACCAGGTCAGGGGATACGCCGTCGACCTGCCAGGAGCGGGCTACTCTCCCGCGCCGCCGGGCGGCGACTACTCCATCGGCGCGCACGCGGCGGCCGTCACGGCGCTGATCGAGCACATCGGCGGCCCCGTCCACCTGCTCGGCAACTCCCTGGGCGGCGCCGTCGCGGTCAGGGTGGCGGCCACGCGCCCCGATCTCGTCCGCACCCTCACGCTCGTCTCGCCGGCCCTGCCCGACCTGCTCCCTCGGTACGGCCCGGCCCGCGTCGCCATGTCGGCGGCCCCCCGGCTCGGCGAGTGGGCCGTCACCCGGCTCCGCTCGCTGCCGCCCGAGCGGAGGATCAGGGCGACCATGGCCATGTGCTACGCCGACAGCGGCCGGGTCCACCCCGTCCGCCTGGAGGACGCCGTGGCCGAGCTGCGCCGCCGCGACGAGCTTCCCTACGCGGGCCTGGCGCTGGTGGCCACCGCCCGTGCCCTGGTCAACGAGTACTTCCGGCGCGGCGCCGACAGCCTGTGGCGGCTGGCAACCCAGGTGACCGCTCCCACCCTGGTGGTGCACGGGCGGCACGACCGGCTTGTGGACCCGAGGATGGCGGCGAGGGCCGGGCGCACGTTCCAGGACGTCAGGCTGGTGCTCCTTCCCCACGCCGCTCACGTCGCGCAGATGGAGTTCCCCGCGCTCGTCGCCCGCCATGTACGCGTCCTGATGCAGGACAGCGCGAGGAAGGCATCCACGGGCGGCGACGGCGCGAAGGACGTGAATGATGTGCGGAGCGCGGAGAATACGGCCGCCGTCGGCTAAGATCGCCGATTCGGGAATGCGGGGGCAACCGGGTTAGGTTGTGACAGACGGCGGGGCGCGTAGCCTGACGGGCAAGCCGCCAAATGGGAAGATCCCCTGAAACGGGAGCGTAGAACTGTGTCGTTGCCACCGCTGGTAGAGCCGGCCGACGAGCTGACCGTTGACGAGGTGCGCCGCTACTCTCGCCATCTGATCATCCCCGATGTGGGGATGGCCGGGCAGAAGCGGCTGAAGAACGCCAAGGTGCTCTGTGTGGGCGCCGGCGGCCTCGGCTCCCCGGCCCTTATGTACCTCGCCGCGGCCGGTGTCGGCACGCTCGGCGTCGTAGACTTCGATGTCGTTGATGAGTCCAACCTTCAGCGGCAGATCATCCATGGACAGTCGGACGTCGGCCGCCTGAAGGCCGAGAGCGCCGCCGCGACGGTCCGCGAGATCAACCCCCTGGTCAACGTCGTGATCCACAACGTGGCGCTCACGACCGACAACGTGATGGACATCTTCGCCGCCTACGACCTGATCGTCGACGGCACGGACAACTTCGCGACCCGCTACATGGTGAACGACGCGGCCGTCCTGCTGGGCAAGCCCTACATCTGGGGCTCGATCTACCGCTTCGACGGCCAGGCGAGCGTGTTCTGGTCCGAGTACGGGCCCTGCTACCGCTGCCTGTACCCCGAGCCGCCGCCTCCGGGCATGGTGCCGTCCTGCGCCGAGGGCGGCGTCCTCGGCGTGCTCTGCGCCTCCATCGGCTCGATCCAGGTGAACGAGGCGATCAAGGTCCTCACGGGCATCGGCGACCCGCTGGTCGGCCGTCTGATGATCTATGACGCCCTGGAGATGAAGTACCGCGACGTCAAGGTCCGTAAGGACCCTGAGTGCCCGCTCTGCGGCAAGAACCCCACGATCACCGAGCTGATCGACTACGAGGCGTTCTGCGGCACGATCTCCGACGAGGCGCAGGAGGCCGCCACGGGCTCCACGATCACGGCCAAGGAGCTCAAGGACATGCAGGACCGCGGGGACGACATCTTCCTCGTCGACGTCCGCGAGCAGAACGAGTACGAGATCGTCAACATCCCCGGCGCCGTGCTGATCCCCAAGGGTGACTTCGTGCGCGGCACGGCCCTGGAGCGGTTGCCGCACGACAAGAAGATCGTGCTGCACTGCAAGTCGGGAGCCCGGTCCGCCGAGGCGCTGGCGGTCCTGAAGAACGCCGGCTTCTCCGACGCCGTCCACGTCGGCGGTGGCGTGCTGAGCTGGGTCAAGACCGTCGACCCCTCGCTTCCGACCTACTGACCCAGGCCGGTACGACCAACGCCCGCGGCCCGCTCCTCCCTCGGGAGGACGCGGGCCGCGCGTGTCTCTTCCAGGCGAGTGCCCCGGTTATTCGCCGGTCAACGACAGCCCCGACTGGGCGACGATGGCCTGGAGTGCGGCGACATGGGCGGCGTACGCCTCACGTCCGGCGCCCGAGAGCCTGAGCCAGGTGCGGGGGCGCTTGCCCACGTGACCCTTGCGGATCACCACATACCCCGCGGCCTCCAGCGCGGCGGCGTGCTTGGACAGCACCGAGTCGCTGACCTCGGCCGCGTCGCGGACGGAGGCGAACTCCGCCTCCTCCATCGCCGCCAGCAGCGACATGACGCGCAGCCGGGCCGGAGCGTGGATGATCGGGTCGAGCTCCGCCATCAGCCTTGCTCGATCTTCGCCGCCATGCGCCGCGTGATCGCGAAGGCGACGGCCGGGCCGGTGAGCGCCATGAACGCCGTCACGGCGAGGCCCGCGTACGTGCGCCCGTAGGCGACCTCGGCCGACGACAGGGTGATCGCGAGCACCATGCAGACGGCGACGCCCACCAGCAGCCAGACGACGAAGGCGCCGACCACAGCGGGCCTGACGAGGCTGCGGTGGGGAACCTGCCGGTTGGTGCGGGCCAGCACGACGATCAGGCCGGCGAGGGCGACCGCCAGGAGGGTGGTCCCCGTCACAGCGAGCAGGCCGGAGGTGCCCGGTTCCGTGAAGAACTGCAACCCGGTCACGTAGACGCCGACGCCGACGGGATACCAGGTGGGGAACCACGGCCTGGCCCGCACGATGCCCGCCTGGGACGCGCGGATCTCGCGCAGGCTGCGCGCGGCGGCTTCTGGGGTGATGTACGCGGCGTCCTCGGGGGTGGCGTCCATGGGCGTCTCCTATCGTTTCCAATCAGGAAAGTACTTTCCACTTTCCACCCCGTCAAGTACTTTCCAATGGGATCTATGCGGATGGAACGGCGGATGCCTTCCCACCGGGGGCGTTAGGGTCGGGCAGGTGAGTGAGTCGCGTGCTTGGCCGTCCCTGGTGGTGGCGTCAGCGCTCACTTTGATCTGCGCGATCGTCGCCGGAGTGGCCGCTGGGGCCGCCGGCGCCGAGCTGACCCGTGGTCCGAGCTCCGCCGAGATCCAGCAGGCCTCGGCGGAGGAGACGGCGCGCCGCTGGCAGGTGTGGCCCGCGGGCGAGATCTTCCCGGCCCTCCTGCCGTACATCGCCGAGCAGGGCGGCAAGGAGAACGCCCGCAGGGTCGGCATCTCCTCGCGCACCGACTGCGCCGCGGCCGTGGACGCCGCGCTCAGGACCGTGTTGAAGGCGGCCGGCTGCCGCGCCGTGCTCCGCGCGACCTACCTCGACGCGCTGCAAGGGGTGGTCGTGACCATCGGCGTCGCGGCCTTCCCCGACCAGGGGTCCGCACTCGCGGCCAGGGCCGCGTTCCCGCCGGGAGGCGTGCCCTCGCCCGGTCTGCGGGCGCTGGCCTTCCCCCGGACCGTCGCCGACCGGTTCAACGCCGCCGCCCGCCAGGCCGCCTCGCTGGCGCAGGCCGGGCCGTACCTCGTGCTCACCACGGCGGGCCAGGTCGACGGGAGGCCGGCCCGATCGGTCGGCCACCAGCGTTCCACCATCTTCAGCTTCACCTCCGATCTGGAAGACCGGATCCTCACCACGCTGGCCACCCCCGCCCGTCCCGACTGCGCGGGCAAGGACTGGCAGTGCTGAACGTGCCCACCGTGCCCACCGTGCCCACCGTGCCGCGCCCGCACGCCGTGCTTTCCGGGTTTTCCTTGCTCGCCCTGCTGCCGGTCCTGCTGGGGCTGCTGGTCATGGGCACGCTCGCGGCGCGGCCGGCGCTGGCCGACCAGGTGCGCGGGAGCCAGCTCCAGGTGATGCGCACCCTCGACGTGGCCGGAGCATGGCGGATCACCCGGGGCGCCGGGGTCAAGGTCGCGGTGCTGGACTCCGGAGTCGATCCCCGGCACCACGACCTGGCCGGATCCGTGTTCACCGGCCCGGACCTCACCGTGGGCGCCAACCCGCGCGGCGTCGCGCCGCTCCGCCTGCACGGCACGTACATGGCTTCGCTGATCGCGGGGCACGGGCACGGCCCCGGGCACTCCGACGGGGTGATCGGGGTCGCGCCGGCCGCCAAGGTGCTCTCGGTGCGGGTCATCCTGGAGGACGACGAGCCGGGCTTCCACGACTTCAACTCCGAGGCGCGGTTCGAGAACGTCGTCGCGCGCGGCATCCGCTACGCCGTCGACCACGGCGCTGACGTGATCAACATGTCGATCTCCAAGGACCAGCCGACCCGGCAGGAACGGGCGGCGATCCGGTACGCGATCTCCAAGGGCGTGGTCCTGGTGGCCGCGGCGGGCAACGACGGGGCGGGCCGCAAGGACGGGCCGTACTCCTATCCGGCGTCGCTCCCCGGGGTGATCTCGGTGGCGGCGGCCGATCGGGGCATGCACAAGGCGTCCTTCTCCAACCGCAACTCGCTGGTCCTCCTCGCGGCGCCCGGCGTGGACATCTTCGGGGCCGGTCCGGGCGACCAGTACTGGGTCGGCAGGGGCACGTCGCAGGCGACGGCGCTCGTCTCGGGGGTCGCCGCCCTGATCAAAGCGAAATATCCAAAAATGTCGCCTGCACTCGTCGCTCAGGCCCTCACCACCGGCGCCACGCGCCGCCCATACCGGGGCTACGACCCCGGTATGGGCTTCGGCGTGGTGAACGCGGCCCGGTCGCTCGCCGAGGCCGCGAGGCTGTCGCGGCACCGGCACACCGCCTCCGGCGCGGGCGTCCAGGACGCCGACCTTCCGATGACCGCCGGCACGAGCACCTCGCCCTCTGCCCTCCCGCCTGTGCGGGTCGTCCGGCGCGACACGGGCATGATCACCCTGTACGGCGGAGTCGCTCTGGCGGCGACCGCATGCGCGGGCGCGAGCCTCACCGCCGTGATCGTGCTCGTGCGGCGAGCCCGGCGCGTACGGGAACACCGGGAACACGATGAGCCCCGGGAGCCCCAACCGGGTTGGCGGCAGCGAGCGCCGACGTAGCATCGATGTATGTCGCCTGAGGAGCCACGGTCACGACCGGTGACGCCCTGGCCCGCGCGTGCGAAGGGTGCGCGGACCGCGGGAAGGTTTCCTTCAGGCGATGGCGCCGCCCGTGGGGGAGCGCGGCCGTGGACCGGCGCCAGGGCGCGTGCCGCGGGCGTGCGGGCGGCCCTCGACCGCATGGAGCTCGAGCGGGGCATCCGGTTTCGATCGCTGTTCCTCCTGATCATGGGCACCATCCTCGCCATCGCGGCGACCGACGTGCTGCTCGGCGTGGTCGGCCTGCTGCAGGAGACCCGCGCGCGGCCGCTCACGGTCGCCGAGCGCGCCCGTTTCGCCGAGGAGGACGTCGCGCGGCGCTGGTACGCCTGGCGGGCCGACGCCGTCTTCCCCGCCGAGGTGGAGTACCTCGGCCTGTCCCGGGTGCGGCAGTACGCCCGCCGCGTCGGCATCGCGAAGGAGGCGCCGTGCGCGTCCGTCGTGGACGCCCCCGTCGCCTCGGTCCTGCGGCAGCACGGCTGCCGCACCATGCTGCGCGCGACGTACGTCGACCAGACCTCGACCTTCGTGATGACCGTGGGGGTGGCCGTGCTCGACGACGAGGAGACCCGGGTCCAGACCGGGGGTGACCTGCCCGTCGACGACCGTGTGGGCGTGCGTCCCGTGGCGTTTCCCGGCACGGTCACCGAGTCCTTCGGCGCCGCGCAGCGCCAGCGTACGAGCTGGGCGGGCGCGGGGCCGTACATCGTCTTCTCCGCCGCCGGCTACACCGACGGCCGCACGCGCGAGTCCGTGCCCATCGAGGAGATCCCGCACAGCGAGCTGTGGCCGACGGCGCAGTCGGTCGCCGGGCACATCGCCCGGGGCCTGTCCGCGCCACCCGAGATCCCGCGGTGCACCCAAGGGAACGTGTGTTGAGGGCGCGCGCCTGCGCGGTGGCGGGGGCGGTGGCCCTCGCCGGGCTGCTCGCGGCTCCCGTCCGGGCTGACAGCGTGCGTGACCAGCAACGATGGGTGCTCGACGCGCTCAACGCCGAGCAGGCGTGGAACCTCACTAGGGGGGCCGGTGTGACGGTGGCCGTGGTCGACAGCGCCGTCGACCCCAGGACCCCGGTGCTGAAGGGCAAGGTCACCGTCGCGCCCGACATGAGGTCCAGCGTGTTCGACGACGGCCCGGCGCCCGTCGGGCCGCACGGCACCGCGATGGCCTCGCTGATCGCGGGGTCCGGCCACGGTGGCGGCCTGCTCGGCGTGGCCCCCGACGCGCGCATCCTGTCGGTTCCCGTGATCTCCGAGGACGAGCCCGAATACAACCTCGTCGAGCCCGACGACGGTCTCGGCCTTCCCAGCGAGAGCCCGCTGTCGAGGGCGTTGCGCTACGCCACCGACCACGGGGCCAAGGTCATCAGCATGTCGCTCGGGGAGTACGCCACGCAGCGGGCCGACCGGCAGGCCGTCGCGTACGCGCTGGCGCGCGGCGTGGTCCTGGTGGCGGCCGTGGGCAACGACGGCGACTCCGAGTACGCGCGCAAGAACGGCACCTCGTTCTGGAGCTTCCCCGCGGGCTACTCGGGGGTGATCGGGGTCGGCGCGGTCGACAAGCGGGGCAAGGCCACCGGGTTCAGCAGCGACAACCTCTCGGTCCTGGTGGGAGCGCCCGGCGTGGGCGTCCCCGCGGCGGTTCCCGGCGGCGGTTACCAGCAGATGGAGGGAAGCAGCGCGTCGACCGCGCTGGTCGCGGGAGCGGCCGCCCTTATAAAGGCGAAATATCCGAATCTAAGCCCTGATTTGGTTGCCCGTGCGCTCACGTCCACCACCCGTCAGAAGCCCAACGCCCGTTATAACGACAAAGTGGGTTTCGGGGTCGTCGACGTGGCCGCCGCGCTCAAGCGCGCCGGAGAGCTCACGGGATACACCACCTCGCTTCCTGTGCGGAGCGACCTTCATTTCGGAAACGGCACGACGGCTCCCGCGCCTACCCCGCCGGGGCCCGATCCTGTGCGACTCTGGGTCTACGGCGCGGGCGTTCTCCTCGGGCTCGTCGGGTTCGGAGCCGGTGTCGTGGTGCTCACCCGGCGCTCCGAACGGCAATGATCACGTGGTGGACGCGATTGGGGCGCTATTCGGCCGCCGTTCGGCAGCATTTCGGATGCGGTCTGACCGAACTTGGACTTTCCTGTACCAGTGATCGGTAAAGGTTCGCTAGGGTTCCCGTCTCGTGGGATACGAGTTGCGTGTACAACGTGAATCGCCGCTCGCCTACGCCGAGCTCACGAAGGCGACGGCGTCGGCGGACGTCGGCTTGGAGCTGCGCGGCACACCGGAGGCCGGTGAGGTCTTCGCGCGCCACGGCGACGCAGAGTACGCCATCGCCATCTGGCAGGGGCGCCTCTACGGGAAGCCGACCTCCGACTGGGAGGTCGCACAGCTGGCCCGGCTCGCCGGCATGCTCGGCGGGAGCCTGGTCGGCGAGGACGGCGAGGCCTACGGCATCCGAGACGGCATCGTCGAGCAGGTGAACGGCGACGCGGCCTACGAGTTCGGGAAGCTGGAGGAGATCCTCTCCCTCGGCCCCGCACAATGGAGCGCGTGAGCGATCCGACCCCCTTCGCCGAGCGGGTGCTCGACCTGGTCGAGCGCATCCCGCCGGGAAGGGTCATGTCCTACGGCGACATCGCCGAATACCTCGCCGAAGGCGGCCCGAGGCAGGTGGGCCGCGTGATGTCCACCTGGGGCGGGGGCGTTCCCTGGTGGCGTGTCGTCCACGCCGACGGCACCCCGCCCCCAGGTCACGAGAGCCGGTGCCTCGTCCGGTGGAGGGACGAGGGCACGCCACTCCGGGGCGACCGCGCTGACATGCGCCATGCCCGATGGCAGGGAGATCATCAGTGAGTTCACAGTAAGTCGCATTACCATTCCAGAGACGCCCTTTGCGGTCAGACTGGAAAGGCGGTGCCTCCCTGATGGCCACCGGTGCCACGCCTGCGCGGACCGGCGACATCGTCGCCGACCGGCTGCGGGCCGCCCAGGACCTCTATGACAGGGGAGAGCCGCTCGACGCGCTGATCGCGGCCGTCCACTCCACGGGCCTGTCCCGCTCAGAGCGCCGGCGGCTGCACGCCGAGGCGCTCAACGGGCCCCTGGCCCTGCGGCTGGAGACCGCCGCCAGACGGGACGCCACGCGCCTGCGGCACGCCATCGACCTGCTGCGCGACTACCTCGCCGAGGTGGAGCCCTCGGTCAAGCGCCGGCTGCCGGTCGCCCGGCGGCTGGCCTGCTACCTCATCGAGAACCGCGACCCGGCGGAGCTCGCCCAGGGCGACGAGCTGGCCAACCTGGTGGCCGCCACGGCCGAGCCGTCCAAGAGGGTGCGCAAGGGCCTCGCGTGGTACGCCGACCTGCCCGTGGTCGCGCCCGAAGCGCTGTTCCGCCTGCGCAGGTCCGACCTCGTCCCGGTGACCGAGGTCGACGACGTCTCCTGGCACGGCGGGCGCCTGCGCGTCTCCGGCCACGCCTACCTCGTGGGGCTGTCCGTGCGCAGCCGGCGTTTCAACCGCGCGACCGTGGTGCTGAGGGGCCCTCGCTGGTTGCCGCCCATCTCCGCCCGCACCCGGCGCGTCTACCGCCCCGAGGCCACCTACGGCGCGGGGGAGCCCGGCTGCAACTACGACTGGGCCGGGTTCGTGGCCGAGGTACGGCCGTGGTCGCTGCGCTGGCGCGCGGCTGTCCGCGCCGCCGTCCACGGCGCCCAGCGGCTGCTGCGCCACCGGCCGGCGGTCCCCGACACCACCACCTGGCGTGCCGACATCGTCATCTGGAGCCGTGGCGCGCGGGCCACCGGCGCCCTGCGCGGTCCCGTGGTGGGGCGCACCGAGCGCCCGGCCGGGCTCCGCGTCCGTCCCGGCTGGTGGGTGCGCCCGGCGTGGACCTCCGACCGGGCCTTCCAGGTCGTGCTGCAGCCCACCAGGGCCGAGCTGACCGGCGTCGCGCACGTCGGCGACCAGGTCGAGCTGACCGGCCTGCTCCCCGGCACGACGGTGACCAAGGGCAGGGCCCGCCTCGGCGGCCACCGCATCGCCGCCGACTTCACGCCGGTCGAGGGCGGCACGCGGTTCTCGGTCGCGCTCCCCGTGCCCGCGCTGATGAAGGAGCGGGACGCCCGCCGGCTCTGGATCGAGCCCAGGGGCGATCCGGCCGCGCCGGTCATGATGGCGGACACCGCCGAGACCCACATCGCGATCGACCGCCGCGAGGTCACCGTGCTGCGCGACCGGCGCGACCGCGCCGTGATCTCGGCCCATCGCGTCTGGCCGGTGATCACCTCGGCGTCGTGGGGCGACGACGGCACGCTCACGCTCGCGGGCACCTATCCCGACACCGACCCGGGGTTGCGCGAGCTGGTGCTGCGCCAGCGGGCCGGCCTGACCTACCGCGTGCCTCTAGAGCGTTCCGGGCCCGGCTTCTCCGTGCGTCTCGCGCCCGGGGCCATGCCGCGGTTCGCGGGCACGGTGGCGCTGGCGTCGGGGGCCTGGAGCCTGTCGGTGGCGGGCGGCAAGGGCACGACCGCGCCGCTGCGGGTGGACCACCGCCTGCTCGACACGCTGGACGAGGGCGTCCACATCGTGGGCGACCGTGAGTACCGCCTGGTGGCCACGCGCTTCGACGTGCCCGTACTGGTCGCCGCCGAGCACCAGCCGGACGACGAGAAGGGCGCGGGCGGCCTCTGGGCGCTGCGCAGGGTCCACTATCCCGCCGAGCGCCGCCGCGAGCTGCGCGACGCGACGGTGTACGTCTCCTTCGACGGCCGGTCCTACTCCGACAGCGCGCGAGCGATCTACGAGGAGCGGCTCCGGCGCGGCGACGACCGCGAGCACATCTGGGTCGTCAAGGACGGCGCCTTCGTCCCGCCGGACTCGGCCGCGCTGGGCCTCGGCCCCGGCATCACGCCCACGGTCGTGCGCGAGGGCAGCCGCGAGCACTACACGGTGCTGGCCAGGTCCAGCCACATCATCACCAACACGCTGCTTCCCCAGTGGTTCCGTGCGCGTGAGGACCAGATCTGCGTGCAGACCTGGCACGGCAGCCCGCTCAAGCGCGTCGGCGGCGACCAGCGCCACATGTCGCGCGAGCCGAGGCCGGCCGCGTGGTTCCGCCAGGCCGCCGAGGTGGCCAACTGGGACCTGCTCGTCACGCAGAGCCCGTGGGCCTCCGAGGTGCTGCGCCGCGCGTTCGGGTACGGCGGGGAGATCGTCGAGTCGGGCTACCCGCGCAACGACGTCCTCGCCCACGACCGGTCCGACCTCGCCGCCGCCGTGCGGCGGAGCCTCGGCGTGCCGCTGGGCAAGCGCGTGGTGCTGTACGCCCCGACGTGGCGCGACCACGACCGCAGGAGCAGCTCGCTGCGGCTCGACCTGACCGAGGCCAGGCGGGTGCTCGGGCGCGACCACGTGCTGCTGGTCAGGGGCCACATGATGCAGGCGCCGCCGGCGGTTCCCGGGCTGGTGGTCCCAGGTCCCGCGTCGCTGGTGCGTCCCGGGCCGATGAGCCGGGAGTACCCCTTCGCCCTCGACGTCACGACTTATCCCGATATGGCCGATCTATTGCTGATTGCGGATGTGCTGATCACCGACTACTCCTCGGTGATGTTCGACTTCGCGGTGACCCGGCGCCCGATGGTCTTCTTCGGATACGACTTGGAGCGTTACCGCAACACGCGCGGCCTCTACCTCGACCTGCGCACCCAGGCGCCGGGTCCGCTGCTGTCGGAGGGGAGCGACGTGATCGAGGCGGTGCGCCTCATCGACGCGCTCTCTGGCGACTACGCCGACCGGTACGACTCGTTCGTCCGCACCTACGCGCCGCGGGACGACGGCAAGGCCACCGCCAGGCTCGTCGACCACATCTTCAGCACGAATCCCTGATCCCCGCGGGCGCTGGGGCATAAATGCTGATGAAGCGGTTAGCACGGAGCGTGGGATGATCGGTGCCATTGGTCGTCGTGGGCATCGAGCGGGCCGGGGAGCGGAGTCTGATGGTGAGTGACCGGCTGGGCGCCGTGCTGGTGCTGTGCGTGGTGCTGCTCGTGGCCGCCGGCGTCACGGCCCTGCTCGTACGCGACAGGATCGCTCCGCGCCGGCGCGGAGCGTCCCGTCCCGGGCGGAAGCCGTCCCCTCCCGGGCGCAAGCAGCCCATTCCCGGACGCAAGGGCCGTCCCTCCGCCGGGCCGGGGCGGCGGCCACTGCCCGTGCACTCACGCCCGCCGAGCCCGGCGTGGGACTCACGGCCCGCGCCCGGCCAGATCTGGTGGGCCGACGTCCCCTACTCCGACGGCTCGGGCTCCAAGGTCCGCCCCTGCCTCGTCGTACGCACTCACCCGCGCAAAGTTGAAGTCCTGAAGATCACTAGCCAGGACAAGTCGGACCGCAGCGAGTACCTCGCCATCCCGACGGCCGGGTGGGATCCGCACGCGACCAAGGACAGCTGGCTCGACCTGTCGGAGACGCATCTCGTCGGCGACGGCGGATTCCGGAGCCTCGCCGCCACGTCGTGCGACGCCCGGACCTGGAAACGCGTCACCCGCGTTCAGGACACCGGCTGGGTGTACGAGGGCTGACCCCAGGGGTTCCCCTGACGAGCACCGTGGGCGAAGGATGGTGTCGGCTCCCTGTCCCCCGACCGGCTGCGCGGGGCCGTTTGCTGAGGGGAAAATCGGTGGATATGTCACCGGAAGTGGTCGATGATGCCGGACGGAGCGGGTTCGAGGGGCCCAGGACGCATCTTCGGGGGTAATCCATGGAATCGGTCTTCGCCGGCCGGCCAGGCGTCACGGACGTACCGGTCAGGCGGCTCGGTCCCGGCGATGTGCGCGACTGCCTGCTGCTGGCCATCGACCGCCAGTGGCTTCCCGAGGAGGCCAAGTGGCGCCTGCTCTTCGAGGTCGGCGAGGTCTATGGCATCGACGACCCCGCAGGCGGCCTGGCCGGCACGACGGTGCTGACCCGCTACGGGAGCGGCCTAGCCGCGATCAGCATGGTGTTGGTGGCGTCCCGGCACGGCCGCATGGGGCTCGGACGCCGGCTCATGCTCCACGCCCTCCAGCAGGCCGGTGACGCGACGGTCTTCCTCACCGCGACACAGTACGGCCGGGGACTGTACGAGAAGCTGGGCTTCGAGACGGTCGGCACGGTGGCCACGCACATCGGGCACCTCGTCCCCGAACCCGAGGACTACAAGCTCGACGGAGTCCGCCCGGCGCACGAGGGAGACCTGGAGGCGGTCCTCGCCCTGGACGCCCGCGCGTCGGGCGCGCCCCGCACGCGGCTGATCACGCGGCTGTTCACCTTCGCGGAGCAGACCCGGGTCGTCGAGCGCGGCGGCGCGATGGTCGGGTTCGGCGCGGCATGGCGCAGGGTGGACCACGTCGTCGCCGGGCCCGTGGTCGGCGAGAGCACGGCCGTGGCCCAGGCGCTGATCGCCGAGCTGGTCACCGGAGCGCATGGGCAGGTCCGCCTGGACATCGACACCCGGCACGCCGAGCTGACGGCCTGGGCGGTGGCGCGCGGGCTCACCATGGCCTTCGACACGGCCCTGATGGTGCACGGTGGCCCGCTCCCCGGCGACCTCGATCACCTGTTCACCCCGGTCAGCCTCGCGCTCGGCTGACCGGCCACCACCGGCAAGCGCCAGGAGCACGATGAGGATGATCTCCCGGGCGTTCAGCCGTAGATTGGGGAGCCCGCGTGCCCGCATGACCAGGAAGAGCGGGACCGCGCCTGCGGCGTACCGCAGGGCCTGCCCGCCGTAGATCGGGTAGTCGTGCAGCGCAGGGGACACCGCCGTGAGCGTGCCGACGCAGAACATCGCCGTGGCCGCCCCCACCGCCCCCCGCCGCCGATCACTGACACCGGTCCCGGTCATGTGGTCGCCGTCCCGCCGAGCGCGGTGGTCATCGGCATGTCGCCCTCCCCGTGAAGCCCCGCTGCTCATCCGCTGGCCATGCTGGCAGCGCGCCCTGCCGCGATACAGGGCCAATCAGGGCCGAAGCGGACCGGGCGGAAGGCTTTTCGGCTGTGGGCCGTGTCACTCCCGGAGACCGGATCAACCCCCCGGTAACGTGTTTTGCCGTGCTCGGCGGAGATCGACACACGCACCGTACGGTCGAGTCGGCACGATCTACCCGTGTGGTCTGGTGGAATAGCGTGTTGTGAGTGGTCAGGCCTACCGTCTGGTGCGGCGGGGAAGCACGGGGCAGGCGATGCCCCCTGCTCTCGACGAGCACCAACGTGCGGTCGTGCGCCACGAGGGCGGCCCGCTGCTCGTGCTCGCGGGCCCCGGCACCGGCAAGACCACCACGGTCGTCGAGAGCGTCGTAGACCGGGTCGAGCGGCGTGGAGCCGACCCCGAGCGGGTGCTGGTGCTCACGTTCAGCCGCAAGGCCGCCGAGGAGCTGCGCGAGCGTATCACCGGCCGTATGCGCCGCACCACGCGAACGCCACTCGCGCTCACGTTCCACAGCTATGCCTACGCCTTGTTGCGCCGTGAGGCCGTGCTTGCCGGCGACGCACCCCCGCGCCTGCTGACCGGCCCCGAGCAGCTCCTGGAGATCCGCCGCCTGCTCCACGGTGAGCTGGAGGACGGCGCGAGGCAGTGGCCCTCCAGCATGCGTGAGGCGCTGAAGACGCGCGGGTTCGCCGAGGAGCTGCGCGACTTCCTGGCGCGCGGTGCCGAGCGCGGCCTCGACGGCGAGGACCTCGTCGTCCTCGGCCGCGAGCACGGCCGCACCGACTGGGTCGCCGCGGGCCGGTTCGCGTACCGGTACGCCGACCGGTTCGACCTCGACCCGAGCCCCGCCCTGGACTACGCCGAGCTGATCCGCGCCGCCGCCGCCCTGCTGACCGACGTCGAGGTACGGCAGCGCGAGCGGGCCGCCTACGACGTGGTGTTCGTCGACGAGTACCAGGACACCGACCCCGCGCAGGAGTTTTTGCTCCAGCAGCTCGCCGGGGACGGCCGCGACCTGGTGGCGGTCGGCGACCCCGACCAGTCGATCTACGGCTTCCGCGGCGCCGACGTGCGCGGCATCCTGAGCTTCCCCGAGAGGTTCCGCACGCTGGAGGGCCAGGAGGCGCCCGTCGTCGCGCTCCGGGTGTGCCGCCGCAGCGGCTCCGAGCTGCTGACCGCCTCCCGCCGCGTCGCGTCCCGCCTGCCCGTGCCGCCGAGCGCGGGCCGTGCCCGTGGCGAGCATCGCGACCTGCTTCCCGTGGAGAGCGCCGACGAGGGCCAGGTCCGGGTCCTCCTCGCCGACAGCGAGACCCAGGAGGCCGCCGTCGTCGCCGACACGCTGCGCCGGGCGCACCTCCTCGAAGGAGTGCCCTGGTCGCGCATGGCGGTGCTCGTGCGGTCGGCCGGCCGCCAGGTGCCGATGCTGCGTCGCGCCCTGCTCACCGCGGGCGTGCCGGTCGTGGTGGCGGGCGACGAGGTGCCCCTCATCCAGGAGCCCGGCGTGCGGCAGCTGGTCACCCTCCTGCGGGTGGCCCTCCACCCCGCCACGCTCGACGTCGCCACGGCCGAGGAGCTGCTCACCGGCCCGCTGGGCGGCACCGACGCGATAGGCGTGCGCCGCCTGCGCCGCGCGCTGCGCATCGCCGAGCTCGCGGCGGCGGCGCTTCCGGCGGGCCCGATGTCCCTGCCCCCGCGCTCGTCCGACGAGCTGCTGGTCGCGGCCGTGCGCGACGCGCGCGAGCTCATCCCGATCGAGCCGCACGTCGGCGCCTGTGCCCAGCGCGTCGCCGCCCTGGTCACCGCCGCCCGCGAGGCCGTGAGCCGGGGAGACACCGCCGAGGAGGCCTTGTGGGCTATCTGGCAGGCGTCCGGCCTGGCCGAGCGCTGGACCGACGCGAGCCTCGCGGGCGGGGCCAAGGGGGCGCAGGCCGACCGTGACCTCGACGCGGTGGTGGCGCTGTTCGACTACGCCGCGCGCTTCGTCGACCGCCTGCCCCACGCCGGGCCCGAGGTCTTCCTGGACGACCTGATGTCGCAGGAGATCCCCGGCGACTCGCTGGCCGAGCACGCGCCGGACGGCGACGCCGTGCGCATCCTGACCGCCCACCGCTCCAAGGGTCTTGAGTGGGACGTCGTGGTGGTCGCGGGGGTGCAGGAAGGCGTCTGGCCCGACCTGCGCCTGCGCGGGTCGCTGCTCGGCATCGAGGAGCTGGTCGAGCTGTCTGAGGGTTCCGTGCTCGACGGGGCCGACGCGGCCGGCGCCGCACTCGCCTCCAAACTGCTGGCCGAGGAGCGGCGCCTGTTCTACGTTGCCGCCACGCGCGCGCGCCGCCGCCTGGTGGTCACCGCGGTGGGCGGTGAGGACACCGATGAGCGTCCGTCCCGGTTCCTGTCCGAGCTGCTCCCCGGGGCCGTCGAGGAGGCCGCCGTCGACGACCGGGCGCGCTGGCTGAGCATGTCCGCGCTGGTCGCCGACCTGAGAGCGGCCGTGTGCGACCCGACCAGGCCCGAGCCGATGCGCACGGCCGCGGCCGGTCACCTGGCGCGGCTGGCCCGTTCCGGCGTCCCCGGAGCCCACCCCGACGAGTGGTACGCGCTCACGCCGATCTCCGACGACCGCCCGCTGAGCTGGCCCGAGAACATCGTCCGGGTCTCCCCTTCCGCGGTCGAGAGCTTCACCAAGTGCGGGCTGCGCTGGCTGCTGGAGACGGCCGTCGGCGCCTCGGGCACCGACATGTCCCGCAGCCTTGGAAGCGTCATCCACGCGATCGCCGTCCTGGCCGTGGCCGGGCAGGCGGGCGACACGCTCGGCAAGCGGCTCGACGAGATCTGGGACGAGCTCGACTTCGGCGGGGTCTGGTTCAACCGCAAGCAGCGCAAGGTGGCGGAGCAGATGGTCGCCCGGTTCCTCACCTGGCACGAGGAGAACCCCAGGGAGCTCGTCGCGGTCGAGGAGGCGTTCACGGCCGTCCTGTCCGACGGCGTGCAGATCCGTGGCCGCGTCGACCGCGTGGAGCGCGACGGCGAGGGCCGGGCCGTGATCATCGACCTCAAGACCGGCACCGCCAAGCCGCCGGACGCGGAGCTCGACCGCCACCCGCAGCTCGGGGTCTACCAGCTCGCCACGCTCCTCGGGGCGTTCGAGCGGCACGGCATGACCGAGCCGGGCGGCGCCTCGCTCGTCCAGGTAGGGAAGGCGGCCGGCAAGGAGGCGAAGGTCGCCAAGGAGCAGCGGCAGGGCGCGCTCGGCGAGGACCCCCAGCCCGAGTGGGCCCGCGAGCTCGTCGAGACCGTGGCCACCGGCATGGCCGCCGGGGTGTTCACCGCCAAGGTGAACGACGGCTGCCGCACCTGCGCGGCCAAGGTGAGCTGCCCGGTCAACGACAGCGGGGGCCAGGTTTGCTAGGGCCGCCCACGCCGGGCCCGGAGGCCGATTCCGCCACGGAGATGACACGCCCGGCCCTGATCGGGCCGATGGAGCTGGCCGAGAAGCTCGGCATCCCGCCGCCAACCCCTGACCAGGCCGCCGTCATCGAGGCCCCGAGGGAGCCGATGGTGGTGGTCGCCGGCGCGGGATCCGGCAAGAGCGAGACCATGGCCGGGAGGGTCGTCTGGCTGGTCGCCAACGGCCTGGTCCGCCCCGAGCGCGTCCTCGGCCTGACCTTCACCCGCAAAGCCGCCGCCGAGCTGGCCGCCCGGGTGCGCAAGCGGCTCACCCGGCTCGCCGAGGTCGGCCTCGCCCCGCCCGAGCTGCTGGACGCCGAGCCCACCGTGTCCACCTACCACGCGTACGCGGCACGGCTGGTCACCGACCACGCCCTGCGCGAGGCGCTCGAACCGACCATGCGGCTGGTGAGCCCGGCCATCTCGTGGCAGATGGCGGCCCGCGTGGTGGGCCGGTACGACGGCCCCATGGACCGCGTCGACCTCGCCCCGCCCTCGGTCACCGCGGCGGTGCTCGACCTCGCGGGCGAGCTGTCGGAGCACCTGCGCACGCCCGACGAGGTGCGTGAGGTGGGCCACTGGCTCGACGAGCGCTTCGCCCAGCTGGGCGGCAGGCCGACGCTCGCGCAGCGGCGTCCCGTGCGCACGCAGGACATCCGCGAGCAGTTCCTGCCGATGGTCGACGCGTACAACCGGCTCAAGCGCAGCCGCGAGGTCATCGACTACGGCGACCAGATGGCCCTCGCGGCCCGCATCGCCGACCGGCACCCCGAGGTCGGCGCGATCGAGCGCGGCAGGTTCTCGGTGGTCCTTCTGGACGAGTACCAGGACACCAGCCACGCCCAGCTCGTCCTGCTGCGTGCGCTGTTCGGCGGCGGCCACCCGGTGACCGCCGTGGGCGACCCCTGCCAGTCCATCTACGGCTGGCGCGGCGCCTCGTCGGGCAACCTCAAGCGATTTTTCCACGACTTCCCCACCACGACCGGCGAGCCCGCCTCCGTAAGCCGGCTCTCGGTCAGCTTCCGCAACGGCGAGCGGGTCCTCGACGTCGCGGCCCGAGTGCAGCTTCCCCTCCGCGAGGAGGCGCGGGAGGTGCCGGTGCTCGTGCCCGGTGTGAACCGCGTCGGGCGCGGAAGGGTCGTGTCCGCGTTCCACCAGACCGCCGAGGACGAGGCCGCCTGGATCGCCGACGGCGTGGTCCGCATGCTCGGCAGGGAGGTCGCGCCCGACGGCCTGCCGTGGGGCGAGGGCGAGCGCGACAAGCTGCGCGACAAGGTCAAGCCGGGCGGCACCTGGGGCGGCGCGATGGCACTGCAACCGCAGGACGTCGCCATCCTGGCGCGCAAGCGCGCGCAGTTCCCCGCGCTGCGGCGGGCGCTGGAGGCCCGGGACATCCCGGTCGAGGTGGTCGGGCTCGGCGGCCTGCTGACCGTCCCCGAGGTGGCCGACCTCGTCGCCACGCTACGCGTGCTGTACGAGCCGACCGCGGGCGACGCGCTCGTACGGCTACTCGCCGGGCCGCGCTGGCGCATCGGCCCCGCCGACCTGAAGGTGCTCGGCGAGCTGGCCAGAGAGCTGACCGTCGCCAACCGGGGCGGCCCGGCCGGGGACGACCCGCTGGACCAGGTCGTCGCCGACATGGCCGAGGAGCGGGGCAGCCTGGTCGACGCGCTGGACGAGCTGCCCGACCGGCCCGAGTGGCTGGAGCCCTTCTCGCCGCTCGCCCGCGCTCGCCTGCCGCGCCTGGCCCAGGAGCTGCGCGTCCTCCGGACGCACACGGGCCAGCCGCTGCCCGACCTGATCGCCGAGATCGAGCGGCGGCTCGGCCTGGACGTCGAGGTCGCGGCGAGGGGCGGCGGGCCGCTCACCGCCCGCGCCGACCTGGACGCGTTCCTCGACGCCGCGTCCAGGTTCGCCGGCGACGCCGAGGATCCCACGCTGGGCGCCTTCCTCGCGTACCTCAAGGCGGCGGAGTCGGAGGAGTTCGGCCTCGAAGCCGGGCGGGTCGGCGAGACCAACAGCGTCAAGCTGATGACCGTGCACGCCTCCAAGGGGCTGGAGTGGCCGGTCGTCATCGTGCCGGGGCTCTCGCAGCTCACCACCCAGAAGGGCGCCCTGGCCAAGGGCAGCGTCTTCCCCGCCACGCCCGTCACCAACTCCCGGTGGACCGAGAACCCCCGCAAGCTGCCGTACTCCCTGCGGGGCGACCGGGACGACCTGCCGGTGTTGAACGGCCTGGAGAAGGACGACCTGGCCGAGTTCGACGAGCGCTGCCGCGAGCGCGACCTCATGGAGGAGCGGCGCCTCGCGTACGTCGCCGTCACGCGGGCCCACTACCTGCTGATCGCGTCCGGTTACCGGTGGGGTTCGGCCGCGAGGCCGCTCGACCCCTCCGACTTCCTGCTGGAGATCCGCGAGGCGTCCGGGCAGGTGGCCTACTGGGCTCCGGAGATCGAGGACGACGCCGCGAACCCCCTGCTGGCCGAGCCTCCCGCTGAGCAGTGGCCGGTCACCCCTGAGGGCGAGCGGTACGAGGCCATCCAGGGCGGGGCTGAGATGGTCATGAACGCCATCAACGGCATCACCCCCCTCCCGAACCCTGCCTCCACCGACCCCGCCCCCTCGACGAGTCCTGGGAGTCCGGGGAGCACTGTGACCTCTCCGAGTGCGATGAAGGACTGGGAGCAAGAGCGGGTGCGCGCCTGGGCACGGGACACCGAGCTGCTGCTCAAGGAGCGCGACCAGTCCAGGCGGCGCGGCGGAGCCGTCGTGGACCTGCCCGCGCACCTCACCGTCTCGTCGCTGGTGACCCTGGCCGCCGACCCGGCCGCGCTGGCGCGGCAGATCCGCCGCCCGCTGCCCCACAAGCCCGCGCCGCTCGCCCGCAGGGGCACGGCCTTCCACCGCTGGCTGGAGGGGCGGTGGGGCCAGCAGCGCCTGATCGACGACTTCGAGCTGCCCGGCGCTTCCGACGACCTTTCCGGGGTGGACGTCCAGCTCGCCGAGCTGCAGGCCCGGTTCGAGGAGAGCCAGTGGGCGGCCCTCGAACCGGTCGACCTGGAGGTCCCCTTCGAGACCATGATCGCCGACCGGCTCGTCCGGGGGCGGATGGACGCGGTCTTCGCCGACGGCGACGGCTACGTGGTGGTCGACTGGAAGACGGGGGAGCGCCCGCGTGGGCAGGCGGCCAAAGCCTCCGCCGTCCAGCTCGCGGCCTACCGGCTGGCCTGGGCCCACCTCGCGGGCGTCCCGATTCCGAAGGTGGGCGCCGCCTTCCACTACGTCCGCGCCAACGAGACCGTACGCCCCGTCGACCTCCTCGACGCGAGGGGCCTCGTCCGCCTCATCGAATCGGTCCCTGAGGACAGATAAGACCCTCGCCCCGCCTCGGGCAGGGCCGCCAAGCCAGTGGTGGGTCAGCCGGTTACGGCGATCCTCGTGCGCAGTTTCGGGTGCTTCTTGTGGTGCGTACGGAAATGCGGGCGCTTGTGTTTGTGGGGCTTTCCGTACCCGTGGTGATGACCCGGTCGGTGTGCGGACCAGGATCTGTGGGTGCTGTGGTGGCCTCTGTGACCGCCTTCACTGAACACTCCGTGGAGGGTGTGGAGTGTCTGGACGGTCACCAGGCGGCCGTGCTCCCGGCGATGATGCCTGCGGTCCCATTCCCGGATTTGCTGATCGCGAGCCTTGGCGTTCCTCGGCTTCTCGTCGATCTTCTTCTCCTCACCCTTCGCCAGCGCGGAGCCACCTGGGACGGCGGTCGGGCTCGGCGTCGGGCTCGGCGTCGGCGTCGGCGTCGGCGTCGGGGCGGGGGTGGGAGTGGGGGTCGGGGTCGGAGTGGGTGGGATGGGGCCGGTGACGATGATCTGGGTCAACGGCGCTGAGATGCTGGAATTCAGCTGTGCCGAGCCCGAATAGGTGGCGACGATCTGGTGTGGCCCGAGCGGAAGATTCGAGACCGTCAGGCTCGCGTGGCCGTTCACGTCCAGTGGGGCCGAGCCGATGCCCACTCCGCCGGAGGTGAAGCTGACCGTGCCCGTGGGGACCAACCCCGCCGCGGAGGTCACCGTCGCGGTGAAGGTGACCGGAGTTCCGACCTGAGCCGTGGGTGACGACGAGGTCACCGTCGTGGTGGTCGTCCTGTCAGGAGGGATCAGGCAGTCGGAACGCGTGACGGTGTCCGAGTCCAGGGTGACCGCGCCGTTGCGAGCGAGCAGGCGACCGTTCACGGTCACGCCGGTGGTCACCGTGATGGACGCGAGTGCCAGAATGCTCCCGACGAAGCTGGAACTCGTTCCAAGGGTCGCCGAACTGCCCACCTGCCAGAACACGTTGCACGCCTGGGCGCCCCCGATGAGCGTCACCGTGCTGGCGGACGCGGTGATGAGGGTGGACGCGGCCTGGAAGATGAAGACCGCGTTCGGGTCGCCTTGGGCGTCGAGGGTCAGGTTCCCCGTGATCCCCAGGGTGCCGGCCGCCGAGGTGTAGACACCTGGCGTCAAGGTGGTGCCGCCCAGTTCCGTGGGCACGGTGGTGACGGGGGTCCGGCCTGCGGCGTCGTTGTAGGCGGTGGTCAGGTCGACTTGGGCCTGTACAGCGGCGGCGTCGGCCGCGTGGATGGTCCCGATCACGGTGCCGGGCGGGAAGCCGGTCACCGCCGAACCGGGGTTCACTCCCAGGTCCCCGGTGACGACGGTGGGGCCGGTGTTGGTGACCGCGGACCCGGCGAGGACCGCGTAGCTGGTGGCTGTGCCGAGCCCCACCGGAGCCTGCGCGGCCCCAGCGGTGTGTGGCGTCGTCACCACGACTCCCATGGCCACAATGGTCGTGAGAGTCGCGGCCAGCCAGGAACGGGCGGTTTTTCGCGGCACGACGCGACGGCGACCGAGATATATCATCAAGCTGTCCTCTGCTCTTGGTATTGCTCCGTCCAGGCGCAGGGTGAATCGCGTGCGCCATTGTTTCGAGCCTACTTATTCAGGTCGTCGCGCTTATTGTCCGACATGCGGGAGATTTAAATCCGACGACTATTTCCCGTTATAAAGGAAATGCCGTCACCGCTCCCGTGAGGCGGGACGGATGCGAGCGCCGCCGCGCGACGGCGATGTGGTGGTGACCCGATCTCAGGGGTGAGGACGGCAGTCCCCGAGGCTGAGGTCGTCCCAGGCCAGCAGGCGGAGCCAGCGGAGGATTTCCGAGACCTGCTGCACAGGGAACTGGAACTCCGGCATGTCCCCCGCAGGAGTGATCATGATCGCGGTTCCCCAGAGCCTCGTGCGTACGGTGACCTTCGCCCGTCCCTTCGCGTCCGGGCCGTAGACGATCATCTCCGTGGGGTTGTACGCGCGCTGCGGTGGGACCGTTTCGGTGCCGATCACGAGCCGCATCCTTTTGAAGATGTGGCACCGGATGCCTTCGGAGGTCAGATGGCGGTGCAGTCATGGAACGACAGCTGAAACATCTGTTGACCATGGCCGAGCATCCATGTATCACGCTCCAGATAGTCCCAGTGGTCGCATCCTGCACCGCAGGATTGCTGGGAGGCTTCTTCCTCGCGCAGTTGCGTGACGGCCGTGAAGTCGCCTATCTGGAATCCGCTGGTAAGGGGCACGTTGTTGCCCAGCCCAAGGAGGTACGCGACATCCAAATACGATACGAAGCTGTACGCACGAGCGCGCTACCGCATGGTGAATCCCTGAATCGGATCAAGGAGTGGGTGGAGAAATGGATGACCTGACCAACCCGAGGTGGATCAAGTCCTCGCACTCAGGAGATAACGGCGGTGAGTGTGTGGAGTTGGCTTCGCTGGGCGGCGAGGGTATGGCGGTACGGGACAGTAAGCGTCCGTACGGGCCGGTGTTGCGGGTCACCGCCGCTGAGTGGGACGTGTTCCGTGCGGGTGTGAAGAACGGCGTGTTCGGCGGCGTGTCTGTCTGAACCTGGATAGGCGAAGGGCCCGCGCCTCCCGGTGCGGGCCCTTCTGCACGATGCCCAGCCGAAGCTCGCCGGCGTACCGGTTGGCGAGGTTCGGCGTTGGCGTGATCGGTTGTTCGACCCACCCGGCACCCGTGTGGGTGGTGAGCCGGTGCTTCCCGCCGAGCTGGTGATTTCCCGGAAGGCATGGAGTTCCGCCTTTCCCGTCACTGAATCGGATCAAGGGGTGGGTGGAGAACTGGACGACCTGACCAACGCGGCGGTGGTGGCCGTACTCGTCTCTACACACCGCTATGAGGCGAGATCGCTGGCTACGGTTGGAGTATTAGCCGGCTATGGCGAAAACCAGGGCGGCGACGGCGCCGGCGAAAATGGGGGTTATCAGCCACGCGATCAGGAAGTCGCGCAGGGTTTTGCCGCTGAGGCGGCTGAGGTTGGGGCCCGCTGATCCGGCTATCGCGCCGGTGGAGACGTGGGTGGTGGACATGGGCAGGCCGTACCCGGCGCCGAGGCCGACCAGGGTTGCCGTGGTGAGGTTGGCGAGGAAGCCTTCCCGGTGGTTCATCTTCACCACGCCCTGGCCCAGCCGCTCGGCCACCCGCATGCCGCCGACCAGGGAGCCGACGGCCATGGAAAGGGCGACGACGAGCATGATCTGCCACGTCGTCATCCCGGCGGGGACGAGGGCGAACGCGCCGATCGCCACCATCTTCGGGGTGTCGTTGAGGCCGCGGGCGAAGCCGGTGGCACCGCTGGTCAGCCAGTGTGCCGCCGTCAGAAGCTGGTGGGTGGTCGCCTCCCTGGCGGCTACGGCGGGCTCGGTGGACTGGAGCGGCGCCGCACCCCCATCAGGCGTTACGGGGGCGGGGGCGGGGATCCCACCGGTGTTCTTCACCCGGCCGAACAGGAGCGCCAGGATCAGGGTGATGGCGTACGCCACGGCGATGCTGATCAGCAGGGGCGCGATCAGTCGTTCAGGGATGGATCTCCAGGCGATGGAGTCCGAGGCGAACAGCAGGCCCGCGCCGATGAGTCCGCCGAGCAGGGCATGAGTGGTGGAGACCGGCAGTCGCAACACGGTGGCCAGGCCGACCCAGCCGGCCGCGCCGGTCAGGACGGCCATGGCGAAGGCGCTGGTCGGTTCGGCGGTGACGACTCCGGAGGAGAACAGCGCGGTCATCTTCGAGGCGAGGGCGAGCGAGCACAGGCACCCGGCCAGCGTGGTGACGGTTCCCCACAGGATGGCGGTCCGGTACCGGGTCACCCCGGCCCCGGCCAGGGTCGCGACGCCTTTGGGCACGTCGTTGCTGCCGTTGACCGCGGCCAGCGCCGCGACCAGTAAGAAGACCAGGACGGAGGTGAATGACATGCGGGCGTCTCCTGTTCACTGCCGGCTCGCATCCGGGGCGAGGGTGAAAGGGCATGCCTCGCGGAGGCCGGGAAGCGATCTGCCCGGCCTCTGATCGGAGGCATCGGTGAGGCGGACGGACCCGGTCGCCGACCCAGGCGGTCGCGACCCAGGCGAGGCTTCAGCCGGGGAATGCTCCGGATGGGATCCGGTAGGTGGGCTGGGGATATCCCGGTTTGAACGAGGGAACGCCCGCGTGCTGGAGGGCCAAGGTCCCGGTCAAGGCTGTCACCGTGTTGACCGCCTCGGCCACGGCCTCGTCGAGTTCGGCGGGCTCACAGGCGACTCGGGCGTTGATCCGCACCTCGGCCTCGGTGAACCGCGTCCCCGCGGCGCGGTCCACGGTCGGCTCTCCGCCGCTGGTGGTCACGCTCATCTTGGTCAGGACGGCAGCGGACTCCAGGCTGATCTTCACGTGGCCGATCATCCAGCCACTTCGCGCGGCGGCGCCGGACAAGTGCTCCAGCAGTGATCGGGCCCACGCGTCGGGATCGAACCCCTCTGCCGCCGTGACGGTCAGGCTCTGGTTCAGCCACGCCAGGGCAGCCTCGGCGTTGGCGTAACGGTCGTAGTCGATCTCCAGGTCGCGCCCGGCGGGCGATGGTCCCAGCCAGTGGGAGACGAACTGGTCGAGGCCAGCGCCGGATCTGGCCGAGTATCCCAGTACGGTCGCCGTGGGGTACCGGTCGCGAAGGTCCGCCAGCAGGGCGGCGGCCTCGTTCTCGCCCAGGAGGTCGACCTTGTTGAGCGCGATCACATCGGCTTCCTGCAGCTGCTTGCCGAACAGGTAGGACAGATCCGAGTCGGTATCGTCCAGCGGCAGCGTCGTTCGGAGGGTCTGTAGCCGTTCCGGCTCCACCACCACGACCAGTGGCGCAGGGGTGAAGCTGTCGCCGTAGTGGGCGCTCAGTGGTCGGATGACCGTCGCCTGCAGATCGGTGCAGCTCCCCACCGCCTCGGCGAGCAGGGTGTCGACCCCGTGCTCGTCGACCAGGCGATGCGCCACGGTGAGGAGGTCCTCGAAACGGCAGCAGAAGCATCCCCCGGTGACCTCGCCGGCCTGGGCGATGGCGGAGCGGGCCAGCTGGGTGTCGATCAGTTCGGTTCCCTGGTCGTTGGTGATGACCGCGACTCGGCTCCCTCGCGACTGGAGGAGTTTCGCGGCCGCGACGAGCGTGGTCGTCTTACCGGCTCCTAAGAATCCGCTCAAGGTCAGAAAGTTGATCAACCGACACCCGCCTCGCTTGTGGTGCTGGGGGTTCCGCGGGATATCGCGGAGCTGTGCAGCACGAGTGAGTATTCTCGGTCGCGGCAATGGTACTTTCAGGTCATTTCCGGATTTGCCGCGCTGTTCGAGGGCAAGATAACAACAATTTTGTCAGGCGGTCAAGCGGTTGACGTCCGACAAGAAATTATCAATAATCCCCGAAGTTTGCCAATAAAACATATTGATGGCTATAAATGTGGATGATAGAATAACCCTGCGGCAGCCGTTGTCATCTTTGTTCGTGTGCGGCGTTCGTCCTGACGAACTCAGGAGGGTGATGGAAGACCACCCAGCGGCTCTGCTAGCGAGCGGCGACGGAAGGCAGTGCGATGATCGTCGTCAGCGAGGTGAGCGCTTCGGGCACGACCCGGTAGTAAACCCAGGTCCCCCGTCGGGTCGACTCTACGAGCCCGGCGTCTCGCAGCACCCTCAGGTGATGGCTGATGGTCGGCTGGGTCAGATCGAACGCCCCGACGAGGTCGCACACGCAGGCCTCCCCGTCGAGGTGGGAGGCCACGAGCGAGAGCAGGCGCAGCCGGACCGGGTCGGCGAGTGCCTTGAAGCCCGCGGCGATCCTGGCGCTCTGCTCCTGGGTCAGGGGTTCGGCCACCCGGGAAGGACGTGGCACATCGGGCGCGACGGGCGGCAACTTCTCATCCGGCAGCAAAACGGGCTCGTCGTGCTCGGCCACGGTGCTCGGCTCCTTTCCCGCAGAACAACGGCACGGCCGTGTGGCGGGCCTGTCCGGCGACAGTGACCCCAGTCTAGACAACTCCCTGTCCAGGAGGTTTCGCCATTTCGCGCACTTCGCTGACCCGCGCCGAGGCTGCCGAGCGAGCCGCGCTGCTCCAGTCGCGCTCCTATCAGGTGCACCTCGATCTGAGCCAGGTCGACGCCCCGACGTTCCGGTCCAGGACCAAGATCCTGTTCACGTGCGCCAGGCCGGGGGCCTCAAGCTGGGTAGACGCCCTACCCCGGCGCGTACGCTCGGTCATGCTGAACGGACGCTCGCTGGAGTACGGCGGCGACACCGGGCGGATCCACCTTCCCGAACTGGCGGCCGTCAACGAGTTGACCGTCGACGGCGATTACGACTTCTCGACCTGCGGCCAGGGTCTGCACCGGTTCGTGGATCCGGCGGACCAGGAGGTGTATGTCTACAGCCACCTCCAAGCCGACCACGCCCCCCGGGTGTTCGCCTGCTTCGACCAGCCCGACCTCAAGGCGACCTTCGAGATCAGCGTGCGGGTGCCCGCCGCGTGGACCGTCCTGTCCAACGGCCGGCTCGGCCGCCGCCAACGGTCTGGCCCTGACGTCCTGACCGAGGTGCATCGGTTCGCGCCCACTCCGCCGATCAGCACCTACCTCGTGGCCGTCGCGGCCGGCCCGTGGGCCTCGTGGACGGCCGGTGGCCCGGCTTCCGTGCCGCTGGGCGTCCACTCCCGGCGCTCCCTGGCTGGACACGTCGACTCACCGGCCTTGTTCGAGCAGCTCGGCGCCGGGATCGATTTCTTCGCCAAGGCGTTCGCGAGCCCCTACCCGTTCGCGAAACTCGACCTCTGCTTCGTTCCGGAGTTCAATTTCGGGGCGATGGAGAACGCCGGGTGCGTCCTGGCCGCGGAGACGTTCGTGTTCGACCGGGCCGTCACCCGGCACGCCCACCGCCGCCGCTGCGAAATGATCTTTCATGAGCTTGCCCACCAGTGGTTCGGCAACCTCGTCACCTTCCGCTGGTGGGATGACCTGTGGCTCAACGAGGCGTTCGCCACCTGGGCCGGTATCCACGCGCAGACCCAGATCACCGAGTACGCCGAGGCATGGGCCGACTTCACGGCGGGCAAGAAGGCCATGGCCTACGCTCAGGACCAGTCGCCGTCCACGCATCCGGTGGTGGCCGACATCCCTGACCTGAGTGCGGTGGCCACCGCCTTCGACGCGCTCACCTACCACAAGGGCGCCAGCGTGCTGCGGCAGCTCGTGGCCCACCTCGGACTGGACGGCTTCCTCGCGGGGATGCGGCGCTACTTCGCCACCTACTCCTACGGCACCGCGGGCCATACCGAGATGATCAGCGTTCTGCAGGAGCAGGCCGGCGATGACCTGACCGCCTGGTCGCGCTCCTGGCTGCACTCGGCCGGACTGACCGAGATCAGGGCGGACTTCAGCCTCGACCACACCGGACGCTTCACCCGTTTCGACCTCCTTCAGGAACCGGCTGGATCGCTCAGACCGCATCGCCTCGCGGTGGGCGTCTACGCCGAGGACCGGTGCGGCGCCCTGGTGCGCGTGGCCCATCACGAGGTCGACGTCGAAGGCGCCCGCACGAGCGTGGAGGCGCTGATCGGGCACCGGCCTGGTCTTCTGGTTCTCCCCAACGACGGTGACATGACCTACTGCCGGATAGTCCTGGACGCCCGGTCGGCCGACGAGATCATCCACCGGATAGGCCACCTGACCGACCCCATGGCACGCTCGCTCTGCTGGACGGCGGCGTGGGAGATGGTGCGGCACCGCGAGCTGCCCCCGAGGCGGTTCCTGACGATGGTCATCGGCGGTCTTCAAGCCGAGACGCAGATCGGCGTGGTGCAGCGGCTGTTGCGCCAGGCCGCGACCGTGCTCGGCGCCTACACCGAGCAAGGCTGGGCCCGTACCCGTGGCTGGCCCGCCCTCGTCGACCACCTGCTCGACTTGGCCACGCGCCAGGACACCGGCGCCGACCACCGGCTCGTGTCCGTCCGCGCTGTCGCGGACGCGGCTCTGACCTCCGCCCAGCTCGACGTGGTGCGTGACTGGTTTCACCGAGCCGTCCTGGCCGGACGGCCGGTGGACGAGGACCTTCGATGGCGGCTGGCCCGGGCGCTGGTCGCGCACGGGGACACCGTCGATCCGATCATCGACGGCATGACCGGCGCGGGGGAAAGGCGCGTCGAGCGGCTCAAGGCCTCGGTGCCCGCAGTGGATGCCAAACAGTGGGCGTGGAACGCCATCCTGGGCAGCGGGCGCCCGGCCCAGATCGGCGCGCTGGCGAGCGGCTTCGTCCATCCCGCCCAGCACCACCTGATCGCCGCCTTCGCCGAGCGCTACGTCCGCGACATCCCGCCGCTGCTGGTGAGTTCCGGTGACGCGGAACCGGCACGGGCCGCCGCGACCCTGATGTTCCCCACGTGGTCGGTGTCAGGACGGACGCTGGCCGAGGTCGATCGCATGCTCGGGGACGGCCGGTCGCCGCTCCTGCGCAGGCTGGTCGGCCAGGCCAGGGACGAGCTCGCCCTTTCCGTGGGCCTTGCCGCGCGGGACGCCGCCGGGGGAGCGGCCGAACCAGTCGTCCAGGTCGGTGGTGGCCAATAGCCCGAACAACGCCCGCAAGGCCCGTGCCGCGTCAGGCCCGGCGTACCAGCGCTCTCCCGCCCGCTCCACGAGGTGGTCCGAGAGCCGATCCCGGAGCGAGAACGCCTGGTGATAGACCAGCGGGTAACAGGGGTGGCCCTCCAGGTAGGCCTGTAGTCGGTTCCAGGCGACCCGTCCGTCGACGGTGATGCCGAACTCCGCCTGATAGCAGCGCAGGTATTCGGCGGACGGATCCGGGTGGCCGTCGTGGACGGCCATCTCGAAGCAGAGGCTGGTCGCCACAACGCGCCGCACGTGCTCGCGGGCGAACCGGACACGCTCGACGGCCTCGGAGTCGACCACGGTGCCCAGGTGGCGTCGTTGCCAGTCCGGCTCGTGCACGACCCGTTCCAGGGTGAAGCCGAACGCCTCGCTCAGCGCCACGGGGACGCGCCACAGGTCGGCGGGATGACGGACACCCACCGTGAAGTGCAGCGCGTGCCCGAACTCGTGCAGCAGCGTGACGTAGTGGCCGAGCGTCCTGCCCCCGGGTGTGGACACGCGCACGTCGGCCGGCGGCGCGACCGGGGAGCAGAAGGCGGATCCGGCCTTGCCGGGCCGTACAGCGTCGTCGACGAGGATGTGGTCCAGGTGCTCGCCCAGGTCCCAGGCGGTGACGGTCGAGCGGACACTGGCCAGCGGTCCGGCCGCGTGCTCGGGTACGGCGGCGCGGGCGGCGATGAGCCGGGCGTCACCCAGCGCCGGGGCGGCCAGCCCGTCGCGCTCGCGCCAGCGACGCCATTGCCGCAGGAAGTCCGCGCGGGTCTCGTCCAGCCAGGCACGCGCGTGCTCAGTGAAAAGGTCGACCTCCGGGTGCAGCGCGCGCACCAGGGCGCCGTGCGTCGCGAACCCGAGTCTGGCCCTGGCCTCGGCGTGGTCGTCGAGCCATTGGCGGCGAGCGTCGCGGAGTCGCGCGTCGGCGACGGCCAGGGCGGACTCGATCTGGGCGCGCTGCCGCAGGGTGGTGGCGGCCTTGGCCAGCGCGATGAGCTCGCCGTGGGTGAGGGGCCGGCCGTCGAGGTCGACCGTGACGGTGCGCTGGAGCCTGCGCAGCCGCGCCGTCGCCCCCGCGAGCTGGACCCGGAAGTACCATCGGACCAGTTCCCCGGCATGGTGCAGATCTCCGCAGGCCAGTGCCCGCGCGATCAGCTCGCCGTCGGTCAGCCAGGCGTGATCGCCTTCGGGCAGCATCGGGTCCTGGTCGCTCTGCCCGGTGCTGGCCAGCCAGCGGGTGTGGGCGACGCGCGCCTGCAGGGAGACGAGGTCTTCGACGTGACCGGACAGGTAGCCGGGGATGTCGTGGGGTGGCGGGTTGCGCGCCGCGCCGCCGTCCGGGCTCATGCCCGGTCCTGCCGGGCGGTCGCCGGGTCGTCGATGCGCGCGGCGACCGGCAGGTCCAGAAGGTCGGCGGCACCGTCGGCGACGCGCTGCCAGAACTCGCGGCGGTCATCGGGAAGGCCGGCGAACAGCTCAGAACAGTGCTGGGTCATCTCCATCGCCAGCCCCGGATGCGCCAGCACTCCGCGGATCCAGGCAAGCTGTCCCGGTTGGGGCGGGTCGATGCGAAGTCCGTCCAGGCCCATCCGCATCTTCCGGCCCACCCGATCTTCCATGGTCGCCGCGTAGCGGTCTTCCGACTGAGGCCAGTCGTTCTCTTCCCTGACCGCGGGAGGCACCGTGTCCGCCAGGACCTGCGCCGCCGCGCAGCCGTCGGCGATACCCGCGCCGAACAGCGGGTCCTTGTGACAGTAGGCGTCACCGGCCAGGCGCCATCCCGGTCCGGCGGGACGGCGGTGGAAGTTCCGCAGGTTCTTCGACCCGTATACGGGTGAGGCCCGGCGGGCCCGGCGCAGCCTGTCCGCCATGGCGGGTATCGCGAGGAGTCGCTGTTCGTATCCCGTGCCGGTACCGCCACGGCCATCGTGCCTGAGCGCGTCGTACTCCTCGACGGGCGCGGACAGCATGACCACCCAGCGGTCGCCGTCGCACGGGCCGACCTGGAGCACGTGGCCGTCGTCATGCCACAGTTCGAGCGCGGGCGCCGGCAGCGGGGCGACCCCTTCCCAGTAGGCGTGGAACGTGCAGCGCATGGCCCCGGCGTCGAAGGTGGTGGCGGCTCCCGCCTGGCGGGCGACCAGGGAGCCCCGCCCGTCAGCGCCCACCACCACCTTGGCCTTCTCGGACCAGCCATCGCCCTCGATGCCCGTGACCTGGTCGCCCTCCCAGCGCAGGGACCGTACCGGGCGGCGCTCCCTGATCTCGGCTCCGTGGCGTCTCGCGGCGCTCAGCAGGATGCCGCTGAGGGTCTGGCGGCGCACGCACAAGTTGTAGGGGTGTGCCGAACGGGGCAGCATGGGCGCCCCGTAGTAGCCGCCCTCGACCTCCAGGTGCCAGCGTCTCAGGGGCGGAGCACCGGTCGCCAGCACCTCGTCCAGCACTCCCAGGCGTTCCAGGAAGGCCAGCACCGAGGGGCCGAAGAAGTGCGTGGAGACGGCGGGCGCGGCCAGCTTGGCCCGGTCGCACAGCATGACCCGCAGCCCCTGTCGCGCCAGCAGGGCGGCGCTCGCGGCGCCGGTGACGCCGCCACCGACAACGATCACGTCATACATGGGCTGCTCCTCATGCGCGGCCGCCGCCTGCTGATGCCAGGACGAACGGCATCCGGCCCGACCAGATCCGGCTCACGGCCCACCTGTGCTCGGTGAGTCCCAGGAAGCGGGCGCCGAGTACCTCCCGCAGGTCCAGGGCGACAGCACAAGGATGCAGGACCCCGGCCACCCGGCCGTGCCTGATGAGGAAACCGAGCCGGATCCGGCCTTCGACGATCGGGGACAGCCCACCGCGCTGTTGCCCACCCATGAGGGATTCGATCAGCACCCCGTCGCGCACGCCGCCCAGCAGGTCGTCGAACCGGCCGGTCTCCGAGTCCTCGGCGGACAGCGTTGCCCCGTTGAGTACCGGCGTGATCGGTCTCAGCATCGTGCGCCGCAGCGCGTTCCCGCGAAAGCCGTGCCCGGTCGGCACGTCCCCGCACGCGACCGCCGTTCGGTGGCTGTGGTAAAGACGGGCGGGCACACCGCTGTCGATCAACGTCAGCGGCGCGCACGGTACGCCGTCGTCGTCGCTGCCGGGCCAAGCCAGCCCTTCCGTTCCCTCCTCGTCCCCGGCCGGGGGCGGGGAGGGGTGGTCCCGCAGGCTGATCGACGTGTGGAGCAACGGCACGCCCAGGCCTGCGGCGGCGAAGGACCTGCCGGAGACGGCTGCGGTGCCGCTCAGGGCGGTGACCAGGGGAGTGAGCAGGGTGTGCACGGCGGTGGGGGCCAGTAGCACGTCGTGCTCGCGGGACGGCGCGTCGAGCACCGGCAGCCCCGCCCACCCGGCTGCGGTGCTCAGCCACGAGGCGAGCCCGGCGGGCAGCGCCGCCGATCGGGTCCAGCCGTTCCAAGGTAGCTGGATGCCGGACGTGCCGGCCCCCTCGGCGAGCGCTGAGACGTGGAAGAAGCGGTCTCGGCCCTCCTGGTGGCCTTCCGGCGCCATGCGGTGGACCGTCTGCTCGGTGCGGCTCACCGTGCCGTGCATCGTCAGCCCGACGGCACTTTGCAGCGCGCCCAGTCCCTCGGCCAGGCGACGGACGGCGCGGGCGGCGCCCCCTTCGCCGTCGTCGGCCGGCTCGGCCGCGGGGGAACGCCCGGGGGCGGGGCTCGGTCGCGCTGGTGGTGACGCCGGCGGTCCGTACGCCGCGCTTCGTACGGCGTGGCGTACGAGCGCACCCGCGTCATCCGGCCCTGTCGTGGTGACCGTGCCGACCCGCCCGGCTCGATGGACGCGCAGGCACAGCGCCGCCTCGTGCGCGGACCGGACGGCGTCGGGAACACCTGAGCCGACCTCGACCACGGTGTCGACCCGGTCGACACCGAGCACCTCCCAGTGGTCGGCGTGCGCCGCGGCCGCCGCTCCGATCTCCGCGACACGTTCAGCCAGGGTGGACACGGAGACCTCGCAGGCGGAGCGCAGGCGCCCAGGAACTCACCGGCAGCGGGTACTGACCCTGCTTGCCGCAGCTCGCAGAAGTGTCACCGCGCCACTGGTCCCGCCCGATCGCGTCGATGGCGCCGAAGGCGCCAAGGACGTCGCCGGACAGCACGACGCCCCGTACCAACCCACCGACCCTGCCGTCACGGATCGCACGGCACTCGGCGGGCAGGAACGTGAAACCGGAGCGGTCGGTCTGGCCGCCGAGCACCCCGCGGGCCAGCAGCCCGCGATCCACACCGCCGATGAGCTCCTCGTCACCGGCGGTGCCCGGATCGATCATGATGGTCCGCAGCCTGGGCAGGGGCGGGTGGCGGAAGTTCAAGGCCCGGGCGTTCCCTGTCGGCGCCTCGCCGAAGGCCGCCGCGGTCGAGCGGTCGTGCAACCGCGGCCGTACCACGACACCGTCCCGCAGCAGGTCGACCTGGCCACCCGGAGTTCCCTCGTCGTCCACGGGCACGTACCCGCGGGCACCGGGATGCCCGGCGTGATCGATGATCGTCAGGCCGGACGGGCCGAGCCGACGCCCGGGTGCCAGCGCCTTCCGCAGTTCCGCGTCCCCCCTGTGGTGATCGGCCTCGGCCAGGTGCCCGATCGTCTCGTGCGCCCAGACACCGGCCAGCGGGCCGTCACAGACGACGTCATAGCTCCCCGGCTCCACGACGGGGGCTCCTCGCAGGTCCACCGCGGTCGCGGCGGCGGACTCGATGACCGGGGCGAGCCCGCGTGCCACCGAGAAGTCGCCCCCGCTGCCGACGGACACCGACCCCGCGGTCCGCGCGGCGCCTCCGTCGGCGTAGACGGTGATCTGCAGCGTCAGGTCCCTGCGCCGGTACCCGATCCGGGTTCCCTCGGTCGTGAGGAGTTCGACATCGGTCACCAGCTCCCGGTAGTAGACCAGCGCCCCGGCCACGGCGGAATGGGCGGCCAGCGCCGACGCGTGGTAGCCGCCCAGCAGGTCCGT
Organism: Sphaerisporangium sp. NPDC088356; assembly: GCF_040685555.1. Classification (NCBI taxonomy): domain Bacteria; kingdom Bacillati; phylum Actinomycetota; class Actinomycetes; order Streptosporangiales; family Streptosporangiaceae; genus Sphaerisporangium; species Sphaerisporangium sp. NPDC088356. The sequence continues at coordinate 36,540 of NZ_JBFBIK010000029.1, read as the reverse complement.
CTTCTCCGCCAGACTGACCCGCTCCGGCGCTTCGCCGACGTCGCACGGGTACTCTCCCGACTCCGGTGGCCGGTCCGCGAGAGGTTCCCCCCTGACCCCTAGCTCCCGGGCGTTCCGCCTGGCCTGGCGGAGCACCGCTGATGCGTCCATCGTGGTGGACGAGGCGAACGAGGACCCCGCCGGGCCGGCCACCCGGGCGCAGCAGCCCTCGTCGCCGCTGGTCAGGGTGCTCTCCAGACCGTCACCGCGCCATACGAGGTCGATGATCCTGGTTCGTTCGACGCGGACCTCGGCGTAGTCGTCCGCGTGGAGCCCGGCGGCCCCGAAGACCGTGGCGCAGGTCAACAGCACGGTTGCCCGGTGGTGCTGGCATCCCGGTAGGCGAAGATCATCGCGCTGGTGACCTCTGCGCCGTCCCGGTAGGGGACCGGGCCGTCGCTGCGCAGTTCCACCCGGGCGAATCCGGCGCCCAGCACCAGTTCCCGGTACTGGCTCTCGGTCATGCCCACCACGCACCGGGCGAAGTCCTCGGCGTCGGCCGACTCGCCGACCGCCACGTCCTGCGGCGGAGGGGCGTCGTCGGCGTAGACGACATCGGAGATCACCGCGAACCCGCCGGGGCGCAGCACGCCGGCGATGGCCCTGAGCACCTCCTGCTTGTCAGGGAACATCCCAAGGACGCAGTTGCTCAGCACCACGTCGACGCTGGCCTCGCGCAGCGGGGGCCGCCGGATGTCGCCGACGCGCACGTCGATGTTCGTGAACCCGGTCTCCTTGGCCGCGCGCCGCGCGGACCTGACCATGTGCATCGAGGCGTCCACACCGATCACCCGGCCCGTGACGCCCACCCTGCGAGCCGCGATCAGCAGGTCAAGGCCGGCCCCGCAGCCGAAGTCGACGACCGTCTGGCCCGGCTGGAGGTCGATCGCGTTCATCGGCGACCCGCAACCGCTGGACAGTTCGAGCACCCATGTGGGAATCCCCGCCAGTTCCTCCGTACTGTAAACCGCGTTGGGCGAGCAGCACAGGGTGCTGGCACCCTGCCCGGCCAACAGGTCGTAGCGCTGCTTGACATGGGTTTCGACGGAGACCCGCCTGACCGGGGTCGCCTCCGGCGTGTCGCACCCGCATCCGGCGGCCTCTCCCGCGGGATCCGGGCCGCACCCGCAGGCGTCCGGTTCCACGGATGTCCGCGGCCGGGTCAGCTCATCCAGGGAAATGAACCCACGCGCGTCATCTGCTCCCACGTTCCTTCTCCTCCTTCGGATCTCGCGGCCTTGTCCTGCCGGCGTCGCAGGGCCATCGGCAGCAGGTAGGCAAGCTCGGTTTCGACCCGGGTCTTGATGGCCGACACCTTCGGGCAGTAGCACGTGTTGAAGTCACCGCCGCTGGCCGCCCACGCCTTGATGGGGCAGCCACCGCCACCGCAGAACAGCTTGACGTTGCAGTCCCGGCACATGGGCACCGTGTCGACGTGGCGGTGCCGCCACGGATCCCTGTAGCCCCCCGCGTAGCTGAACTCGGGGAAGAACGTCCCGCAGGCGTGCTGGGGACGGCCCACGGTCTCCGGGCAGCCGTAGACCTTGCCGTTGGGATCGAAGGCCACGACGCTGGTCCCGGCGCTGCACCCCTGCAGGTTGGGCCGCACCCGGTCACCTTCCATGACGGCTGACCGGATTCTGGCGGGGTCGGGTTCGAGCATCCGGTCCACGAGCGGGTTGGCCCGAAGCATCCGGTAGAAGGACTCCTGGAGCCCCGGCTTCACATCGCCCCTGACCATGCGCCTGCGCTGTTCCTCGGGGTGGTCAGGGGTGACGTAGAGGAACGTGATGGCTTTGGTGAACCCGTGGAACATGCGGATCTTCGGGTGGTCGATCCAGCCTTTCGACTGGGCGAACTCCGCGAAGCGCGGCATGGCCTCCACGCTCTCGTCGTCGATGAGGACCCGGACCAGCACGCGAAGACCCGCGTCGGCCGCCACGTCGATGCCGCGTTCGATGAGCTCGAAGGTCGGCTTGCCGTTCCTGAAGACCCGGCGTGAGTCATGGATCTCGGGGGTGCCGTCCAGGCTGACCTGGACCTCTTCGCAGCCGTACCGCAGCAGCATCGGCACGTACTTGTCCAGGGCCACGCCGTTGGTGATCGCGGTGACCGGATAGCCGCGGTCGTAGGAACTGCGCAGAATCCGCTCGACCGCGCCGCGCTGGTAGGCCGTGTCCAGCAGTGGCTCCCCGCCGAACAGGGTGATGTACGGCGGGCCTGAGTTGTCGTGTAACTCCTGGATCATCGGTATCGCGTCGAACGCCGCGTCGATCATCTCCTCGTCCATGCGCGGGCTCTTGGTGGTCAGCTCGCCCTCGAAGCAGTACGGGCACGCGAGGTTGCACACGAAGGAGGGGATGAACATGAACTGGAACGGTGCCTGCTGGATCGCCTCGAAGTAGCCGTCGACGATCGAGCGGTACCGGGAATCGTCCTCGTCCGCGTCAGCGCAGATGTACCCGCGTTCGAGCAGTCCGGCCATGACGGTGCTGTCGGCATCGGTGGGGTCTCCGGTGCGCAGCCGTTCCAGCGCCGTGATCTCCGCTGGGGTGACGATGTCCATCGATCCGGACACCGCGTTGGCCAGGACGCTGACCTTGCCGCTTTCGTCAAGGTAACTCGGATCGAGGGTGCCTTCGGGCAGCGCCACCGAGAAGGTGACGGTGTTCGGGCTCACTAGCATGGGGTCTCTCCCAGAAACGGTGTCCACGGAGTTGCCGGGAATTGGAGAGCGCGGCAGGTGGCACCCGTGGGAACGGGTTTTTTAAGGGGGCTTTCGCTGCTACTCGCAGCCGTCCGGGTCGCCCACCATGACGTTGGTCTGGACATCGAGGTTCTTTCGGCCGCGCATGGCGGTGCAGCAGTCGGGCTGCTTCTCCGAGACTTCCGCGTCCTTGATCATGGAAATTGCGATCATGTGTATCACCTCCTCCTCGATGGTCTCTGCCGCGCTCTCCTGTCAACTCCCGACCGCGAGGCGGAAGGGAGAGTCGGTGGTGGGGCACGAGCCCCGGATGGAAGCCATGGGTCACCGCAAGACCTCCCTCGCGACGAGCACGGCCACGGTGACCAGACCTTCTCCGATGATCAGGCCGGAGGCGGCGATCTCCGTTCCGCTACGACGCTGGGGGTTGCGGCGGGTGAGAAGCCACTGCGCCAGGCCCCCGGCCGCGATGGTGAGCGAGTAGGCCGGGGGGAGCAGGACGCCCAGCCCGAGCATCGTGGGCATGGCCGTGGTGAAGGCCAGTCCCGCGCCGATGGGACCGGTCACCGCCATCGCGACGGCGACGGCGACGGGATAGTCCGACGAGCCCCGCACGGTGGAGTCCACGAACTGGACCGCGATGGCCACGGGAGCCGGGAAGCCGTCACCGCCGATCACCCCGGCGCGGGTGAGGACCGCGATCACCATGACGCCGGCCGCCGCCCCGGCGAGCCCGCCCACCACCTGCGTCCACCTCGTCAGACGGGCGGGAGGCTCCGCCACCCCGGCGGGCCGCTCGTGCGCCACCTTGGCCGAGTAGGTGTAGTACACCGAGGCGATGGCGGCGCAGCAGATGGTGGAGGAGGCGAGCACCGCCACCACGGGATCGGCCCCCGACACCGCGAACACCGCGACGCTGAAGTACAGCGCGGGAGCCAGTGGCACCAGGCCGATCTCCCCACCGGCTCGGGTGAGGAAGACGGTGAGCGTGACCAGCAGCAGCAGTGTCAGCAGCCCGAAGCCCAGATACCTGAGAAGCGGGGGATACAGCATGGCGGCGAGGGCGACGACGGCGAGGGCGGCGGCACCCCACCATCGGGTAAGTCCTGGACGGTCCGCGACCAGGCGTCCGGTTGTGTCACCGCTGCGGAGCGAGCGCATCAGCGGGCCACGAACACGCACGATCGCGGCGACCGAGTAGCCGAGAATCAGGCCGACTCCGGCCGCGAGCACCCAGGGATAGGCGAGATGCTGGGTGTAGGCCACCGGTCCGGCCGACGCCGAGTGGTCCTGGACGAACCACACCGTGAGGGAGTAAAAGGAGCCGGCCGCCAGCCAGGCGCACGCGCGAGGGCCGATGAGGAATCCCAAGCCGAACAGCAACGGCGACAGAGCCAGCGCCAGATGCGTCCCGGAGCCGAAGAGTTCCGGCGTGGCCTCATGGCCCCAGGCGGCGACGCCCGCAGCCGAGGCGGCACCGATACCCGCGGCGATGGGGAGCGTCCTGCCGAGTCGGCTGCCCTCCTGCCCCGCCGGGCTGCTGAGCGACGCCATCAAGGTGATCGCCGGCCTCAGCGTGGGGTAGGGCAACCGCTCGGTGATCACCAGCGTGCGCGCGACGAGCGCACCCAGCCCGATACCCAGGATATTGGCGGCCATCGCCAATATCATGAGAATTCCCCAGGCCGGTAATTCACCGGACCGCAGCACCACGGCGCCGATTCCGGTGTCAAGTGCGGCCGTCGCCACATATCCGCTGGACGCGATGGAGAAGACGACGAAAAGGGCCTGCCAGTTGAGCGCTCCCATGAGCCTGAGCAATGCGGCGCCCAGCGCGGCGACCAGAGCCGATCCGCCGAAAGACGTTCCCGTCCTGAAGAGCACCAGCACATTGAGCACACACAGCAGCACGCCGATTCCGAGGCCGACCAGCGTGGCTGACAGATGTGATCCCCGCCAGCCGGGCAAGGGGTCCAGTAAGTCAATCGAATTTTCCGGCGAGGAGGACGGGGCGCGCTCTTTCTCTCGCATAGAGTGCCTCTCCCGGCCTGCCGTGGACGGCCCTGCATCGATAAGCATCAATGTAGCTGTCGAGAACTTACATTAAGATGACCACAAGCCACGGTCAAGGCCCTTTTACAAGATCACTTATGGCCAGGTGGGCGAGGTGCTCACAGCACGAACTCGCGACGTTACGGCTGTATGCCGGATGATTTCCGAGGAAGGCCGAGAAGAGGTGTTCGGCTTTCGCGCTCTTGGTGTCTGTCGCCCGACTTCCGCGCCGGCGGCGACGGCCCGGCGTTCCGTCAGGTGCCTCCCACCCAAGGCGCGGCCGGCGTCGAGTGGCGGACGGATCGTCGCGTGAGCCGGGCGCGCGGTGTCAGCCGGCGTGCAGCCTCGTGATGAGCTGGTGCGCGACGTCCATGAACTGGTCGCGCGAGGACGACGTCGTCTGCAGGTCGACGAACGCCTCGTGGGCACCGGCCTCGGCGACGGCCAGCAGGTAGTCACCGATCTGCCGCACGGTTCCGACGTACGGCACCTGGTCGTCGGGCGCGGGAGAATCGGTGATCATCGGATTGATGCGCACCACCATCCGCAGGGCCGAGGGATCCCGGTCGGCACGTGCCGCGCTCTGCAGCGCCACCTCCCACAGGGAGGTCAGATAGGGCATGGGCAGTGGCACGCACAGCCAGCCGTCGGCTCGCCGGCCGATCCTCTCCAGAGCCGGGGGCGTGTAACCGGCGAGCAGGATCGGGGGGCGCGGGCGCTGGAAGGGCTTGAGGTCGATGTGCGACGGCGGCACGGTCCAGAGCGTGCCCTTGTGCTCGACCACCTCGCTGCCCCAGGCGGCCTCCATCACGTCGAGCGTCTCTTCGAGCCGGGCTCCCCTTCCCTGCCAGGGCACCCCGGTCGCGGTGTATTCGTCACGCAGCCATCCGAGACCGATGCCGACGTCCAGCCGTCCGCGGCTGAGCAGGTCGAGTGAGGTCAACATGCGGGCGAGCAGGACCGGCGGTTGCCACAGCGCGTTGAGCGTGCTGGTCCCCAGCCGGACCTCCCGCGTGCTGACGGCGGCCAGCGTCAACGCGGTCAGCGGGTCGAAGAACGTCGAGAAGGCCGGAGGGATCGTGCCGTCTCCTCCCGGGTAGGGATCGCTGGGTGCGAGCGGCACCATGATCCGATCACCCGCCCACAGGCTGTTGTAACCCATGGCCTCCAGATCCGTGCTGGCCTGCCGGATGAAATCCGGGTCGGCGAAGGCGCCGTACTGCGGGACTGTGTATCCGATCTGCATGAGAGATTCCTTGGTACTTCGCTGTGGAAAGCGGTCAGACTGAGGTGCGTATCGGATACGCATCTCACTCCCCGGACGCTCTAGGTCGTGCGTCCAGGGAGACGTTAGGCGACACCCCTTGGATAGGACTTGGGCCTGGCTTGACCGGCCGTGACGCGACTATGGGGATCCGGGGGCTCCGGGCCAGGGGAAGCACGGCACGTAAGGTCAGGTAGGGGCGTGGCGACGTCAGGTCCGGTGGCGGAACGCCGTGCGTCACGGGAGGTAGTGGAAGCCCGGTTTCGGGTGCATGAGGAAGTCGTGGTGGGAGATGGTCCAGGCATAGGCGCCGGCCATGCCGAACGCGATGATGTCGCCCACATTCACTGACATGGGCACCCTGCGCGCGAACACATCCTTGGGCGTGCAAAGCTGCCCGACCACCGTAACCGGCTCATCTGTGACCCCCCCGACCCGGGCGCCTCCAGCTCCGGCGACCCCCGTGACCCCAGCGCCGGTGACCCCGGCTCCGACGGCTCCGGTGAGCCTCGTGCCCGTGACCCCGGTTCCGACGGCTCCGGTGAGCCTCGTGCCCGTGCGGCCCGTGGGCAGCACGGCGAGGGGCTGGTCGTGGCCCTTCGCCACCGGGGTGCGCAGATGGTGGGTGCCTCCGGTGACCACGGCGAACACCTCGCCGTGTACGCGCTTCACGTCGATCACCCGGGTGAGGTACCAGCCGCAGTAGGCGGTCAGCGCGCGGCCGGGCTCGATGCGCAGCGTCTCGCCCGGCTGCCGCAGCTCGGCGAGGCCCTCGCCGTAAGCCTCCCAGTCGAAACGCTCCTCGGGGTCGGTGTACGACACGGCCATCCCGCCGCCGAGATTGATCTCGGCCGCCTCCAGCTCGCGGCCGAAGGACAGCACGGCCTTGGCCAGGTCGAGCAGCTCGCCGGCCTGGAGCCCGCTGGCCAGGTGAGCGTGGACGCCGCGCAGCCGTACCCTGTTCTGGCCCCGGATCAGCTCCAGGCACTCGCTGATCCCGTCGGGGTCCATGCCGAACGGCGTCGCACCGCCGCCCATCGTGAGCGACGCGCCCTCCACAGGGACGTCCAGGTTGACCCGCAGCAGCGCGTCCACCGGCCTGCCGATGTCGATGAGGCGGCGAAGCTCGCCTGGGCTCTCGACGTGCGTGCGATGGACGTCCAGAGCCAGCTCGGCGTCGGTCTTGCCCGGACCTCCCAGGGCGAGCCGGGCGTCCGGCAGCACCGAGCGCACGTGGGCGACCTCGCCGCCGGAGGACACCTCGTAGCCGTCGGCATAGGGGGCCAGCGCGTGCAACAGTGCCGGGTCGGGATTGGCCTTGACCGCGTAGTACATCTCGACCCCGGGCAACGCCCGCCGCACGGCGGACGCGTGCCGGTCCAGGGCCGCCATGTCGTAGACGTAGGCGGGCAGCGCGTCAGCGAGCCGAAGAGCCCGCTCCCGAACCCGATCAGGAACGATCACGCCGGCCCTCCCCCGAAACCGCCGACGACGGGAACCATCGAAACAATCACAAGACCCCTCCTTCAACGGAACCGGCCACGGGGACGATCACGTGGGCCATCCTGCGAAAGGGTTGGCCACGGGGACGTACCCGGCGTCGCGGTCGGCTGAGCGGGCCCACCGGGCCGACAGGTTCGCCTTGGCGGGCAGGGGGACCCCGGCCAGCAGGTCGTCCAGGAGCAGCGGCCGGCCGTTCTCGTCGGCGTACCGGGTGACCCGCGCGCGCGTGCCGGCCCACAGCTCGCGAAGCAACTCGTCTTCGTCACGGGATGCCGCCGGCTCGGTGGTCATTTCGCGGTGGACTTTCGCCGATCTTGCCACCGTGGCCGCGATCTCGGGGAGATGGTTCACCATGATGCAGTAGACCACGCGGTTCCAGCCACGCGTGGCGTCATAGGTGGCGGTTGCCGCGACCAGATTGGGCAGGCCAGATAGGTCGTGGCGCCCGGCGACCAGCTTGGTGCCCTCCATATCCCGAAATATGGCTTCAACTGGCATGCCTACGGGGTCGATGCCCACGAGCACGTTCTGCAGATGGGGTTCCAGCACCACGCCGTGCCGGAAGTACGCGTCCAGCACCGGCAGCGCGACGCGCTCGACATACGCCCCCCACCAACCCACTGGATCCCGCCGCATCGCACCCGCCGCCGCCCCCACGACGTCTCCCGTCCCACCCGGCTCGCCTTCGCTCCCGCCCGTGCTTCGGACCCCCTCGACCGGCTCGCCCCCGCCCGTGCCTCGGGGCCCCCGGCTCGTGCCTTCGCCGGCTCCGTCCACGTGCCGGGTGCCATCGCCGAGTGCGGCCAGGGCCCCGGCCAGTACGGGTGTGACGCCCGGCCCGGTGACCTCCCATGGGCTGGAGCGGACGATCACTCCGAGGCCTTCGAGCAGGCGCGTGCCGAGTGACGCCGAACGGTATCCGGGCTCGGGAAGCCAGCCGGTCCCCGGGAAGCGCTCGGCCAGGTCTCCGAAGACCGGGTCCAGTCGCCTGGTCAGCTCGGCCGCCGCGGTCAGCTCGTACCAGGCGTTCTTTCGCACGCAGTTGGTGATCCGTACATCGATGCTGAACTTCAGGCATTTGCCGGTGTGCGGCTCGTACACCGTCCGTACCGACGAGGTGGGGACCGCCGCCCGGGTGCTGTGCCCGAGGTCCACGAGCCGGCCGTCCGCGAACGGGGCGGCCAGCTCCGCGCCGAGCAGTTCGAGCTGCCACGGGTGGGCGGGCAGCAGCGTGTACCCGGCGGGCGCGTGGCCGAGCCCGTCGAGGATCCGGGGATCGCCCCCGGACGCCACCAGGTCGTCCCGCACGCCGAGCAGCCGGAGCGGGAACGCGGCGTGCGCCTCCGGCGCGTACCGCACCCATGCCGAGCCTCCGCGGGACTTCGGCGAGGGATGGAACGGGTGCCCGAAGACCAGTGCCTGCTCCGAGGCCAGCCACGGGTCCTGCGGCGGCGTCGCGGACGCCCGCACGCGCAGCAGCGTCGCGACCGCCGCCCGGCTACCCCGCACCTGCCCGGCGAACTCCCCGTTGTACCCAGCGACGTTGTACCCAGCGACGCCAACCGTGCCGGCGGGATCGTCCTGGCCCGCGAGCTCGGTCTCGACGAGGTGTACGAGGTGGTCCACGGACAGGGGGCGCCAGGAGCCGTGTTCCAGCCGTTCGGCCGGGCCGTCGAAGCGCAGGGCGAGACCGCCCGAGGTGGGCACGCGGATCAGGTTCCCCGCAAGGCGCAGCAGCTGGAAGGGCGCGGCGGCCCACACCTGGCCGCGCGGGCCCGCCACCTCGCGTACGCAGCAGCGCAGCAGGGCCGCCAACGACGCCTCCTCCGCGGTCTCCCGCGCGACCTCCTCCGAGACGCCCCGCGCGAGGCCGGAGGAGCCGCGGACGGGGGAGCCGAGGCTGGGGGAGTCGAGCGCGACGCCGTTCAATGGTTCGCCTCTCTGCGGGGATGGCGGCGCAGGTAGTTCGGGCCGCTGGTGCCGTAGTGCTTGTTGATGTCGGCGGCGCCGATGCGTGCCCGGTCCACCAGGGTTCCCGCGCTGACCATGGACTTGCCGACCAGCCGCGCGGCGTCCAGCGTCCGGGCCCGCAGCAGCCGGGCCATCGGATGCCCGCCGTACGGGGCGAGTGCGTCTTGGAGGGCCTCGGCGACCAGCTCGCCGTGGCCGGCGCCGAACGCGATCGCGGCGGCGGCCAGGTGCAGGGTGATCGTCACGAACACGTCAGCGAGGGCATTCGGGTCGTCGGTCAGCAGGCGCCGGTCGGCGAAGTCCGGTACGGACAGGCCCGCCGCGACCAGCCGGTCCGGCGAGGCGAGCAGCCCGTCGTTGTCCTTGACCAGCAACCGCGTCGTCCCGTCGCCGAAGACCAGGGAGAGGTTCTGCTGGTGCGCCTCCAGCGCGATGCCGTAGGTGACGAACAGCCTGACGTTCCACGCGAACAGCACGCGCAGGTAGCCGGCGAGCAGCGCGCCGACATTGCCCCCGTGATGCCTCGCGGCCAGGTCGTCGAGTACCCGGGGCCCGGAGGCACACGTGGGCGAGGGCGAGAGGAGCGCGGCGACCGAGACGATCTCTCCGGGCGGCAGGCGGCGGACCATCCAGCCGAGGTGCTCGTGCCCGGCGTGGGCGTAGGTCTGCTCGTCGGCGAGGAGCACGTCGAGGTCGGGCTCCCTGAGCAGCACCTCGCGCAGCAGCCGCTCCGCCCGCGCACCGTCGCCGAGGGTGGCCGGCTTGATGGACCTGCGGTTGCGCGCTCCCAGGGTGCTGGTGGCCAGGGGCAGCTTGAGATGGGTACGGGCGTCCACCTCGACGGTGCGCATCGACAGCGTGGGCCGCACCACCAGGTACGGCTCGTCGTGGACGATCACGCCGGGTATGTCCCGCACCGCGTGCAGCGTCAAGGGGTGCACGGGGAACGGCACGTACGAGGGATTCGCGGCGGCGGGCCACCAGGGGGGAAGGTACCCCGAACGGGTCACCCGCTCGATCGGCACCGCCGCCCAGCGAAGCGCGAAGCTCGGCGCGAACTCCGGGGCGTAGGCCGTCACCTCCTCGTCCGAGAGGCCGAGCCGGGACCGCGACGTCGGATACACCGGATGATCGGCGAACGCCCCGAGCGTCTCGTACACCACGGTCGAACAGGCCCCTACCCCCGCTGAGCCTGTGGAAGGGAGCGCCGGCTCGCGGTGGAGGCGGGCGAGGATGTCCGCCCGGTGCGAGTCGTGCAGCTCGTACGCGCGCAGGGCCGCGCGGCACTCCTCGGTGAAGGCGGTCACCCCTGCGGCGTCGGCCGGATCGGCGATCCCGGCGAGCGTGCTCAGCACCTCGTCGAGTGTCAGCGACTCATCGCCCGCGACCACGAAGTCCTGATACAGCCGGCCGGGCGCGAGCCGTACCCGCCGTCCGGTGGGCAGCACGAGTTGGACGCCGTCCTTGGTGCGGGTCATCCGGGCGGCCAGCCCGCCGTAGTCCTCACGGAGCAGCGCGTCCAGCACGCGCGCCGCGAGGTACGACTCGGCGGTGTCCCCGTCGCCCCCCGGCGCGGTCGCGCGGGCCCCGGCCGGGGCCGAGTCCCGATCGGCGTTCCCCGGACGCGCGGGGGGATCGCCGCACTCGACGATCGCGGGGGTCACTCGACGACCCAGGGCGAGCGGACGCGGAAGGCGTCGATCGCGCGGTCCACGGCGTCCTCGTCCGGGCCGACGGCGCGGACGATGCCGAGGTAGTCGCGGTTGGTGTGGGTCAGCTCGACGGTCTCTCCCGCCGGCCGCAGCGGCCGGTGGCGGAGTCGTACGCCATCGATGGTCTCGGCCACGTCTCCGGGAGACTCCTTGATGGTTCCGGACCGTCCGGCGATCAAGCTCACCGCCGCGCCGTGCCCGCCCGCGCGCGGGGGCGTCATGACGGGTTCGCCGAGGTGGACGCGGAGGATCCACTCGAAGAGCGGCACTCCGAGCACTTCGGCGAGCAGGAAGTCGCACGTGTCACCGATGACCCGGTAGTTGACCTCCACGATGCGCGGCCCTCGGGAGGTGAGGACGTACTCGGTGTGGCAGGCGCCCAAGCCGACGCCGATCGCGGAGAGCGCCCGGAGGACGTGCTCCCGCCACTTGGGGTCCGGAGGACGCCAGTCGAGCCGTTCCTCCACGAAGTGGGGCAGCGGGCCGAGGGTGGTGCGGAACCCGCCGAGAACGTGCAGGGCACGGCCGTCGCCCAGCGTCTCGAGTGTGTGCAGCGGCCCTTCGAGGTACTCCTCGGCGACCAGCGTCGCGCCGGGTCTCCGGGAGCGGATGTTCTCCACGACCCTGGCCATCTCCTCGCCGTCCCGGGCCAGGACGACGTCCTCGCTGGCCACCCCCTCGCGCGGCTTGACCACCACCGGGTACGGCAGATCGCCGGGCACCGGGTCACCGGGCGCGAGCCGTACGGACCGGACCGTCTCCACCCCGGCGGCGGCGAGCCTGTCGCGCATGAGCGCCTTGTTCTTGGCCGTAAGGCAGGCGCGCCAGTCCTTGGCGGGAAGACCGAAATACTCTGCCGCCAGAGCGGTCTCGGGCTGGATGTGGTCGGAGTTGGAGAAGATCGCCTCCGGCCGGTGGTGGCGGGCGATCGTGTCGATCACCGAGCGGACGTCGCGGACGTCGGTCCGCAGCGCCTCCACGCCGGGGTAACGCTCGGGCTGGTCGGTGAGCAGCGTCACCTCGAACCCCAGCGCGCGGGCCGCGGGAAGGAATCCACCGGTGACCGAGTCGGTCGGATTGAGCGCGGTGAGGTACAGCCGCACGCAGGGCACCCCCGGATCAGGTAAGGCTAACCTAACTAGCGCATCCTAGCCGTACGGAGATCAGCCTGCTGCCCGACATGCTAATCACGATAAAAGTCGGTGTTGTCGCCGGTGTGGCAGTCATTTCGGTCCGTCCTCTCCGGCGGCATAGGATGGACAGTCTGCTGGGGAGGAGGCGCACGTGGAGGAGATCTCGCAAGAGGGGCTGCTCGGCCCCTTGCTTCTGGCGCGAGGAGGGGTCGACAGGTCCGCCCTTCACCGAAGCGACGAGGCCTGGCTGAAGTCCGCCTGGGCCGACCCCGGCACGCGCGTCCTGCTCATCAACGACGGCAACACGCTGATCCGGCGCCACAACGGCACGGCCGAGTTGGTGTTCCTGGCTCCGCACCAGGCCCCCGCGGGCGAGCGCTACCTGCTCGGCGTCGATCCCGAGGGGGTCGCGTACTTCGCCGTCGCGGTCGAGGCCCCGCTGCCACTGCCCGCCCCGCTCCCGCTGCCCGAGGGCACCGAGGTCGCCGGGGCGATACAGGACGTCCCCGACTGGGCCGACGTGGCCTCCGAAGGTTTGCGCAGGGCCGGGGCCACGCTCGGAGACCGCGACGCCGGGCTGCTGGTCAACGCCGTCGCCCTGGAAGCCTGGCACGCCACCCACGACCACTGCCCGAGGTGTGGCTCCCCCACGACCGTCATCGCCGGCGGTCACATGCGGGTCTGCCCCGAAGACGGCAGCCAGCACTTCCCCCGTGTCGACCCCGCCGTCATCATGCTCGTCCACGACCACCGCGACCGCTGTTTGCTCGCTCGCGGCCCGCAGTGGCCCGAGGGGCGGTTCTCGGTCCTCGCGGGGTTCGTGGAGCCCGGTGAGTCGCTGGAGCAGGCCGTCGCGCGCGAGGTGTTCGAGGAGGTCGGGGTCACCGTCACCGCCCCGCGCTACATGGGGAGCCAGCCGTGGCCCTTCCCGCGCAGCCTGATGCTCGGCTTCTTCGCGCAGGCCACCACCACGAAGATCACCTGCGACCCCGAGGAGATCGCCGAGGCGTTCTGGGTCACCCGCGCCGAGCTGGGCGCCGCCGTGGAGAACGGCGACATCCGGCTCCCGCCCGGCGTATCGATCGCCCGCCGCCTCATCGAGACGTGGTACGGCTCGTACCTGCCCGGCGACTGGTGACGCCCTCCGGGCGCGAACTCCGGGAGCGGTGAAACGGCGACCGGGGAAGCCCCGATCGCCGGTGAACCGCCGTGGGCCGCGTCAGGCCTGCGCCCGCGCCAGCAGCCCCTTCAACTGGATGACGGAGGGATTGGTGAGTGCGGTGCCGTCTTCGAGCACGACGGTGGGGACCACCTGGTTCCCGCCGTTGACGCTCATGACGAACTCCGCCGCGTCGGGGTTGGCCTCGATGTCGATCTCCTGGTAGGAGATGCCTTCCCGTGTCAGCTGGCTCTTCAGCCGCTTGCACGGACCGCACCAGTTGGTGGTGTAGACCTTGAGCGCCATAGCGTGATGTATCCCTTCACGTCCTCCGAGTGGCGTTGGCACTAGCTGGCAACACCGTGAGGATCGCTCGTGTTCCCGGACTCTAGAGGACGGATTTCCGGGCGCTGACCTTGTGAAGAGCGGGCAGGTGGCTCGCGGTCTTCTGCTGGGCCGCCGTCCTTCGCTGGGTCGCGGTCTTCTGCTGGGTGTCGGTCTTCGGCGGGGCGGGCGGCGCGAGCTTGCCCGCGACCCACTCGGCGATGCCCGTGGCGACACCAGGCTCGCGGTAGAGCGGCGCGCTGTGGTTGATGCCCGGCACGACCCGGATGTTCATCGCCACACCCACCTGGTTGAGTTGCTCCTTCAGCAACTCGCTCTGGTAGGCGGGGACGAACTCGTCCTTGGAGTGCACGGTCAGCACGGGCGCGTCGTGCGCGCTCGCGTGCCAGGGCACCTCCATGCTCGACCAGACCTTCGCGCACGCGCCGGTCGGACGGCAGTGGCCCGCGAGCGCGATGGCGGCCTGACGGAGCTTGCGCTGATCGAAGTCGGCCCCCTCGTCACCGTCGGAGTACGCGGTCAGCGGGGACACCACGGGGGAGACCCCGACGACGCCGCGCAGCCCCGGGAGGCCGTCCCTGTACGTGCCGACGGCCGTCGCGAGGTGGCCCCCCGCCGAGAACCCGATGACGACGTAGCGATCGGGGTCGAAGGAGAACAGGTCGGCGTGCCTGCGGGCGGTGGCGATGGCCGACAGCGTGTCGGTGCGCTGCGCCGGCCACGGCGCTTCCTGCGAGAGCCGGTAGTTGATGTTGAAGACCGTGTAGCCCATCTCGGCGTACATGCGGGTGACCTCGGTCATGTACTTCTTGTCGCCGCCGCTCCACCAGCCGCCGTGGATGACGAACACGCCCGGCCTGCGCCCCGCGTCCGGCTGCCACCACACGTCCATGCGCTGGTGCGCCGACTGCCGCCCGTAAGAGTAGGTGCGCACCACCGTCGAGGCCAGCACGTCCTCGGAGGGAGTGGGGGTGGCGGTGGGCGTTGGCGTTGGCGCGGTCGTCGCACCGGCCGGCGACGCGACCGCGGGTGCCAGGGCGACGGCAGCAGCCAGAGCGAGCGATCCCACCGTTACCGCGGTTCTCACGGGCCTCTTTCCTTCCCCCGGAATCATGGCATCCCATTGTGGGGCAAAATGCCTTGGTTGTGCACGCGCAAGCACTCCGGTCGCGGACAACCAGGTGCCTTGATGGTGCCCGTACGGCCCTAGGTTGTGCACATCAGAAGCCACGCGCGTGGTTCGCTGCTGGAAGGATGATGCCAGCACCCCTGTCCGCATCGCACGTTAGGAGGCCCAGTTGGAGCGCGAAGACGCCCTCGCCGGGCTCGACCCGGAGCAGCGCGAGGTGGCCGAGGCGGTGCGGGGGCCGGTCTGCGTGCTCGCCGGCGCGGGCACGGGCAAGACCCGGGCCATAACCCACCGCATCGCCCACGCCGTCCGCACGGGTGTGGTCGACGCGCAGGGTGTCCTGGCGGTGACCTTCACCACACGTGCCGCGGGCGAGCTCAAGCAGCGCCTGCGCGAGCTCGGCGCCCACGGTGTCCAGACGCGCACCTTCCACGCCGCCGCCCTGCGCCAGCTCACCTACTTCTGGCCCCGGGTGATCGGCGGCGACCCGCCGAAGGTGGTCGAGTCCAAGCTGCCGCTTCTGATCGAGGCCTGCCGCGAGCTCCGGCGCAACCCCGACCGCGGGGAGCTGCGCGACGTGGCGAGCGAGATCGAGTGGGCCAAGGTCACCCAGGTCGGGCCGGAGGACTACCCCGGTCTCGCCGCGAAGTCCGGCCGCACGCCCCCGATCGCTCCCGAGGAGGTCGCGCGCCTGTACGAGGCGTACGAGACGCTGCGGCGCCGGCGTCACCTGGTCGACTTCGAGACCATCCTCGAGCTCACCGCCGCGGTGATGACCGAGCACGGCGAGGTGGCCGGCCAGATCCGCCGGCAATACCGCTATTTCGTGGTCGACGAGTACCAGGACGTCAACCCGCTGCAGAAGCTCCTGCTCGACACCTGGCTCGGCGGGCGTGACGACATCTGCGTCGTCGGCGACCCCAACCAGACCATCTACTCCTTCAGCGGCGCGACCCCGCGCTACCTCACCAACTTCGCCGTTGAGCATCCCTCGTCCACGGTCATCAAGCTGGTGCGCGACTACCGCTCGACACCCCAGGTCGTCGGCCTTGCCAACAGCGTGCTCGCCAAGTCGCGCACCCCCCACCGGCTGGAGCTCGTCGCGCAGCGCCCCGAGGGCCCGCAGCCCGTCTTCGCCGAGTGCGACGACGAGCCCGCCGAGGCCGAGACCGTCGCCAGGCGCGTCAAGGAGCTGATCTCCCAGGGCGTGCCCACGCGCGAGATCGCCGTGCTGTTCCGCGTCAACGCCCAGACCGAGGTGTACGAGCAGGCGTTCGCCCAGGCGGGCATCCCCTATCTCCTGCGCGGCGCCGAGCGGTTCTTCGAGCGCCCCGAGGTGCGGCAGGCCGTCGTGCTGCTGAGGGGCGCCGCCCGCTCGGCCAACGACGAGGAGCCGCTCGCGCAGGCCGTCCACGACATCCTCGCCGGCATCGGCCTCACGGCCCAGGCGCCGGGGGGCGGCACCGCCCGCGAGCGATGGGAGTCGCTGAACGCCCTGGCCGAGCTGGCCGAGGACCTCGCGGCCGAGGGCGGCGACCTGCCGCGCTTCGTCGCCGAGCTGGAGCGCCGCGCCACCGAGCAGCACGCCCCGCCGATCGAGGGCGTGACGCTCGCCTCCCTGCACGCCGCCAAGGGGCTCGAGTGGGACGCGGTCTTCCTGGTCGGCCTCACCGACGGCATGTTGCCGATCATCTACGCCGAGAGCCCCGAGCAGATCGAGGAGGAGCGGCGCCTGCTCTACGTCGGCATCACCCGCGCGCGCGCCCACCTCCACCTGTCCTGGGCGCTCGCCCGCTCGCCGGGGGGACGCAAGGCCCGGCGCCCGTCACGTTTCCTGGACGGGCTCACCGGCGTCACGGCCGGCGTCGGCCGTGCGAGCGCCCCCGCGAGGGATCGGCGCTCCGGCCAGGCCCGCGTCGCGACTCCGATCCAGTGCCGGGTCTGCGGCAAGACCCTGACCGTCGGCGCCGAGCAGAAGCTCGGCCGCTGCTCCTCCTGCCCCGCCGACTACGACGAGGACCTGCTCGAACGCCTTAAGCTCTGGCGTACGAACGCGGCGAAAGAGGCAAAGGTGCCCGCCTACGTCGTGTTCACTGACGTCACGCTCCAGGCGATGGCCGAGCGGGTCCCCACATCCGAGGAAGCCCTGCTGTCGATCGCCGGCATCGGCCGCGTCAAACTGGAGCGGTACGGCGAGGCCGTGCTGGAGATCTGCCGCGGAGGGGAAGTGACGTGAACGAGGCGCTCAAGGAGGTCCTCGACCTGCTCGACCTGGAGCAGATCGAGTGTGACATCTTCCGGGGTCGGAGCCCGGAGGAGCGCATCCAGAGGGTCTTCGGCGGTCAGGTGGCGGCGCAGGCACTGGTGGCGGCGGGGCGCACGGTGCCCTCCGACCGCACGGTCCATTCGCTGCACGCGTACTTCATCCGGCCGGGCGACCCGGCGATCCCCATCGTCTACAACGTCGAGCGCGTCCGCGACGGCCGGTCGTTCACGACCCGCCGGGTGGCCGCGATCCAGCACGGCAAGACCATCTTCTCGCTGTCCGCGTCCTTCCACATCTTCGAGGAGGGCGTCAGCCACCAGGCGGCGAGCATGCCGGCGGTGCCCGACCCCGAGACGCTGCCGCTCTTCCAAGACCGCATGCGCGATCTGGTGGGAGACAAGGAGCCGTGGGGCGAATGGCTGGCCAAGCCGCGCCCGGTGGACTCGCGCTACGTCACGCCGCTCACCTGGGAGGCCCAGCGCGACCCCTCGCTGCGCGGCTCCGACACGCGGGTGTGGTTCCGCTACGACGCCGACCTGCCGGACGACCCGCTGCTGCACGTCGTGCTCGCGGCCTACGCCTCCGACTACACGCTGGTCGACACCGTGCTGCTGGCCCACGGCCTGGCCTGGGGCGCATCGAACGTCGTCGGCGCCTCCCTCGACCACGCCATGTGGTTCCACCGCCCGCTCAAGGTCGACGACTGGGTCCTGTACGCGCAGGAGTCGCCGTGGTCGGGCAACGCGCGGGGGCTCGCCCAGGGGCAGATGTTCACTCCCACCGGAGAGCTCGCGGTCTCGGTCGTGCAGGAGTGCATGATTCGTGTCGCGAATCCGTGAAATCGCAGGTAGAAAATGTGTTGCCGGGCTGCGTGGTCCGCGTTTAGAGTCATGCACAAGCCGGTCGGACGATCCCCGTCCGACCCCGCACTCGATTGGGAGGTGACCACCGTGAAGACGATTTCGATTTCGACGTTCGCCACGCCGTGGCTCGCTTCCCTGCGGAGCAGCCGCACCGTCGTTCCCACCGGAGCTGAGCGGAGCCTGACCGCTCCGATCGCGCCCATGACCCTTGGCCTCACGGCTGATGGCCCGGCAAAACTTCGGCAGGAGAAGACTGCCCGCGTCCAGGCTGCCCTGGGCTCGGACGCCTTCGCCTACGGCGACACCGCCATGGTCACCGTGCACCCGATCGCTTTCGAGCGACAGGCCGGCGACCCGCTGACCACGAGCACCGCCAATGGTGGGGTGCAGGGTCCGCCACCCTGGAGGCAACCGGTCACAACCTGACCGGTTGAATGAGCCTCCAGGCCGCGGATCCGTACCAGGATCCGCGGCCTTCTTGTTGTTCGGCCGCCACGATCCGACCACCCAAGAGGTAAAAGACCAGATCAACCAGCAGACAGAAAGGTGACGCAGATGGCGGTTTGGACGACCATGGACCTGGTCGACGAAGCCGATATCCCGTGTCGTACCGACCCCGACCTGTGGTTCGCCGAGTCCCCCGACGACGTCGAGTTCGCCAAGGCACTCTGTGGTGGGTGCCCGATCCAGAAGGCCTGCCTGGCCCGCGCGCTGGAGCGCGAGGAGCCGTGGGGCGTCTGGGGCGGTGAGCTCGTTCTCAGGGGCACCGTCGTTCCCAAGAAGAGGCCGCGTGGGCGTCCCCGCAAGACCCCGGTCGCAGCCTGAAACACCTCGTACCCCTTCTTAGCAAGCCCGAAGACTTCGAAAGGACCACCCCGATGACCACCATTCCTTCTTGGACCAGCGAGATGCCGTATATGTACAAAGAACTGGTTCAAGACCGAATACAAACCCTTCACCGCGAGGCTGAGGAGCAACGGCTCGTCAACCGGATCTTGCGCGTGCGAAGGGCCCGCAAGCAGGCCGAACGTGCTTCCGTACGCCTTCGGCAGGCGCTCGCGCGCATGGCGTGACGCGATGACGGCACGCATTTGATCATGGCCCCGCATGCTCGTGGAACGGCCATGACCATCGCGTGCGAGTAACAATTCAAGGGGCGGATCCGGTAAGCGGGATCCGCCTCTTCGCGTTCATTCGAATACGGGTTGCGCACCGCCACCTGACGGGTGTGGTGGACCCTGGCTCAGGAGGCGGCGAGGGCGGTGGACCTGCCTTCGGGGTCGTCGTCGGAGAAGCCGGGAACCCATCGCACGACCTCGTCGCGGAAGCGCGCCGTGGCGCCGAGCTGGCACAGCACACCGATGCCCGCGGCGTGTACGCGGTTGATCAGCACGTACGAGGGCGGCAGGTTGAGCTGGCGCACCACATTCGTCGGGCGCAGGTCGGTCACGGTCGCGACCTGCCGCTGGAGCCACTCCCTGCTGAAGGTGAACTCCTCCACCTGCGTCGGCTCGACGTAGGGGGCGAGGAAGGCGCGCAGCGCCTCGGTGTCGACCTCGATGTGGGGACGGATGAACCCCTCGTCGCGAAGGCCCTGGACGACGGTGCCCATGTCGCCCTTGTTGAAGATGCGGGTCAGCGTGCCGAAGACCTCGGGGTAGCCGTCGGGCATGCGGTTCACCGCGCCGAAGTCGAGAACCCCGAGGCGGCCGTCGGGCAATATGCGGAAGTTGCCGGGGTGAGGGTCGGCGTGCAGCATGCCGGCGCGGGCGGGGGAGCTGAACAGGAAGCGCACGAACAGCAGCCCGGCCCGGTCGCGCTGCTCCTTGGTGCCGTCAGTGATGATCTTGGAGAGCGGCGTGCCGTCCATCCACTCGGTGACCAGGATCTGCTCGTTGGCGGCGATGACGTCCGGCACGCGGAAGTCGGGGTCGTCGTGGAACGCCATGGCGAAGCCGTGCTGGGCCTCCGCCTCCCGCAGGTAGTCGAGCTCCTCGGAAATGCGCTCTCTCAGCTCGCCCACGACGGCCTTGATGTCGAGCCCCGGCAGCAGCACCCCGAACAGCTTCCCGAGGCGCGCGAGCTGGTTGAAGTCGGCCAGCAGCGCCTTGCCCGCGCCGGGATACTGGATCTTGACGGCCACCTCGCGGCCGTCGTGCCAGACGGCCTTGTGCACCTGGCCGATCGAGGCCGCGGCGGTGGGGGTGTCGTCGAACGCAAGGAAGTTCTCCCGCCAGTCGTCGCCGAGTTGCTCGGTGAGGACCGCGTGCACCGTGGACGCGGGCAGCGGTGGCGCCGCGTCCTGCAGCTTGGTCAACGTCGCCCGGTAGGGCCCGGCGATCTCGGACGGGAGCGCCGCCTCGAAGATCGACAGAGCCTGGCCGAGCTTCATCGCGCCGCCCTTGAGCTCGCCGAGGACGCGGAAGACCTGGTCGGAGGTGCGCTGCTGGATCTCCTGGGCGACGATCTCGGCGGACTTCCCACCGATCCGTTTGCCAAGCCCGAGAGCGGTGCGGCCGGCGAACCCCAGAGGGAGCGTCGCCAGCTTGGCGGAACGCGTCACGGCATGTTGGGGGAAGTCACTCACGCGACCATTGTTAGCGGACCAAACTGGTTTCGACTACAACGACATTGCGGATGAGCGCTCCACGAGCGTTTTTTCCAACGCCAATCAGGCATTACGTCAACTGTGCTATTGGTCACAACCGGCTCCAGGCCGTCGACAGAACCCAGCACATGCCCGGTCGCCTGCGCCGCGACCAGCGTTGACAGCACCGTGTCACAGGCGATCTCACCCGCGGGAAAGCCGCCGAGCCGGGCGCCGACGACGGGCCACGACGGGTCGCGGTCGCGCCGGGTCAGCTCAAGGCACCGCAGGCATGAGGTGCGGCCCGGGAGCACGAGGGGACCCACCGAGCCGACTCCCTCGCCCGCCGTCACGAGCAGGTGAGGGATGCCGAGGGCCACGAGCTCCCGCGTCACCACACCGTCGAGCGGCCCCACGGGAGCGAGGACCACCAGGTCGGGACGGCGGGCGCCGTCGGTGAGGTGTGAGGCCGTACGCCCCGTCCAGGCGTTGACGCCCGGGGCCACCCGGCGCGCGACCGCCACCGCCCCCTCTTGCCTGCCGAGCCCGACCTCGGCGAAGGAGAGCCCGCCAGGGACGACGTCCTCGTGGCGGGCCGGGCCGGGATCGATGACGCACAGGTGGCCGATGCCCGCGGCGGCGAGGAGGGCGACGATCTGGGCGCCGATCCGGCCCGCGCCGTACACCCGGACGTAGGCCGCGCGGCGATGCTCCAGTGCCGCGAGCCCACCGTCGCCCGCGTCGGCGGCGGACAGGGACAGGGCGGCGAGGTCGGGGCCGAGCCGGTCGCGCTCGGCGGTGGACAGCCCGCGCAGCGGCTCGGGCCGCACCGACGCGTCGTCGAGCAACCCGCGCTCGGTCAGCAGGCGCATGACCTTGTGGACGGTGCCCTCGTCGAGATCACCACGGGCGATCAGCTCGTCGAGCGTGCGCGTGCCGTCGAGGCTCTCGACGAAGCTCCGCATGCGGGGCTCGAGATCGGTCAGCACCACGGCCCGGAGGGGATGGACGCCGAGCTGGAGGGTGCGGTCGTCACGGTCGAGGCGGCGCAGCGCGGGCTTCAGCCTGGGCCGGACGGGCTGCCGGGCGGGCCGGTCCGGAGATGGTGTCGTGGTCACGGTCGCGCAGCCTGGCACATCTCCACCACGGGCCGAGGCCGGTTGTGCCCGCCTGTGGATAACTCAGGGGGACGATGCGGGAGCGATGCGCTCTGCGCGAACATGGACGATTCAGTACCACCTCGCGAGCCCCGTGCTCACCATCTTGTGGGGCCGTCGTGAGTCAAGTGATTGTTGAACATTACACGAACCGGGATTGACCAGCGAAAACGTGATTCACCCCCTGTGGAATCCCAGGACTCTCGGCTACCGTGCATATGTGCCCCCCGAGACAGTCGAGGTCCGCCGGAGTGCACGCCGACGGCGAACCGTATCCGCATACCGCGATGGCGACAAGACCATCGTGCTCCTGCCTGCCGGTTTGAGCAGAGTGGATGAGGAACAGTGGGTGCGCCGGATGCTCGATCGGCTGGCGGCCAAGGAGCAGCGCAGACGCCCGAGCGACGACGACCTGCTCGACCGGGCCAGAGAGCTCGCCTCCCGCTATCTTGACGATCAGGCGTGGCCGACCAGTGTGCGATGGGTCGACAACCAGCGGCACCGCTGGGGTTCGTGCACCCCAGACCACGGCAGCATCCGCCTGTCGACGCGTCTGCGGGGCATGCCCGCCTGGGTGGTCGACTATGTGATCATGCATGAGCTGGTGCACCTGCTGGTGCCGAGTCATGGTCCCCGTTTCTGGGCGCTGGTGGAGCGCTATCCCAAGGCCGAGCGCGCGCGTGGCTTCCTGGAGGGGTTCTCCATGGCCGCCAACGGTTCAGTGGAGGAATGTTGAGGCTCGCGGCCGTCCTGGTCACGCCCGAGATGGGCAAGGGGGCGCCCCCCGGGGTCGATCCCGGCGAGTTCCTGCTCGCCCTGGCGGAGGACACCTACGAGATCGTGGCCGGGCTCGACCTGGTGGAGCCGGTGATCCTCGCCGCGGGTGTGGACGGGCTGGAAGACCTCGCCTGGCCGGGCACGCGGGTGATCTCGCTCTCCGGCCCCGCCGGTCCCGCCGAGGCGTTCGCGGCCCTCCAGCCGTACGGCGAGGAGGCGGTGGTGATCAGCGGCGACGCGCCCGACCTCCCCCCGCTGCTGATCGGGAAGCTCTTCCGCGAGCTGGGCCGCGCGCCCATCGCGATCTGCCCGGCCGCCGACGGCGGCGCGGTGGCGATGGCGGCCAGGCTGCCGTTCCCCGCGTGGGCCTCGGCCGGCCTCGATGATCCCGATGTGGTCGTACGGCTCCGCGGCCAGGCACCCGGGAGCCGCATGGTCGCCACCGGCCCCGGCTGGCACCGCCTTCGCGCCCCCGGCGACATCGCCAGGCTGGACCCCGGCCTCGAAGGCTGGGAGAACACCCGGGCCCTGCTCAGCGCGTAGCCCGGTGCGGTCAGTGCCCGGCGACCGGCAGCGACAG
This sequence comes from Sphaerisporangium sp. NPDC088356, assembly GCF_040685555.1. NCBI lineage: Bacteria > Bacillati > Actinomycetota > Actinomycetes > Streptosporangiales > Streptosporangiaceae > Sphaerisporangium > Sphaerisporangium sp. NPDC088356. The sequence continues at coordinate 13,296 of NZ_JBFBIK010000029.1, read as the reverse complement.
CCGGGTCAGCACGGCCCGATGGTCGGTGCCAGGAACGTCGTACACGTGGTAGCCCAGCACGGAGACGCGAAGGTCGGCGAGCACGTGGTCGATCGTGATCATCGCGGGAATCCGCTTGTTGGCCGGCCAGGTCGGGGTCAGGCCGTTGCCGGTCGTGTCGCCGGCGTCGTGGTAACCCCGTGCGATCAGGCGCCGCATCTCGGCGTGGTCGAGGCTCGCGTTGAAGTCGCCCGCCAGGATGCGGAACGGTCCAGATGACGGCCCCGGCGGCAGCGCCCGCAGCCCCTCGGTCCACTGGGTGACCTGACGGCCCAGCGGGGGAAGCGTGTGCACGTCGACGATCTCGACCTGCGGGCCCTCGGGCAGGCTCAGCCGCACCGCGGGCATGTTGTGGCCGATCACCTGGAACAGCCCGTCGAGCTGGGTGATCGGATGGCTGGAGTAGATGCCGCTGCCCGCCGCGCTCCACTCGTCCTGCAGGACGCGGTAGGGCATCAGCTCCTTCAGCCCCGCCGCGTCGAGGTCGGCCACGGCCCCGGGAGTGAGCTCCTGGGTGTTGAGGATGTCGGGACGGTGGCGGCGGACCAGGTCGACCACGGTGTCCGCGTCACCGTGACCGAAGAAGAGGTTCGCCGTGAGCACCGTGAAGGGCCGGCCGGACGCGACCTGCGTGTCCCCGAAGGCGCGGGGGAGCACGCTGAACCCCAGCGCCACCGACGTCGCGACGGCGACGGCCGTCACGGCCTTCTTCTTGGACAGGACGGACAGCAGCACCGGAAGCAGCGAGCCCGCCGCGGCGTACGGCGTGGCCGTCATGATCTGCTCAGGGAACGACCCGCGCTCCAGGCCGCCCACCCGGGTGACGGCCCAGGCGGCGAACGGCGTCACCGCGAGCCAGGCCAGTGTGCCCGGCACGCGCCGTTGAAGCCGTCGTGGACGGGTAGGAGTCACTATCACGCCGCCCACCTGTGTCTCGGCCGTGTTCTTCACCCATCTCAAGGTCCGGCTCGGTGTCCTGATCACGACCCTATCGAGCGAATGTATGAACCGCGTGAAGAAGCCGAGGCGTGTCAGAGCCCGGCCGCCGGGAAGGGCACGCCTGATCTCCACCCCGCCGTCAGGACAGCACGAGTGCCCTCGCCCGGCGGGCGAGCCTGCGGGTCGCCTCGTCCGTCGGCTCGGGGATCTCGTCGACCGGGACCCACCGGAGCTCCAGTGACTCGTCACTGATCACGAACTCGGCTCCCGGCGGCGCCACCGCGCCGTACTCGACGTCGAGGTGCCAGGTGTGCGGCGGGTGGCACCACACCCGATGGCGGTCGAGCGCCAGCGGGCCCGGCAGCAGCCTGAGCCCGGGGATGCCCGACTCCTCGGTCGCCTCGCGCAGCGCCGCGGCTTCGAGCGACACGTCGGAGACCTCGCAGTGCCCGCCCATGGGCAGCCACATCTGGGCCTTCGAATGCAGGGTCAGCAGCACCTTGCCGCCGTCGTGGGACAGCACCGCCGTGGTGGCCGTGAGGTGGCCCGCCGCGCACGAACGCCACATCGCGTCGTCGTAGGCGTGCAGGTGCTCCACGAACTCCTTGCGGAGCAGTTCCTCGGCGGGGGTGGGCGCCGTCCACAGGCTCAGCGCGGTTCGCGCCTCGTCGCGCAGCGTCATTCGCCGCCGGGCTCCTTCGGGCCCGGCTCCTCCGGGGTGTCGCCGGGCTTGCCGGGCTCCCGCCCGCCCTGGTCCTCGAACGACGACAGGTCGAACCTCGCCTCGCCCCGGACGAAGGCCTGGGGATCGTCGAGGTCGCCGGCGGTCGGCATGAGGTCGGGGTGGGACCACACCGCGTCGCGCCCGTCGACGCCACGGTCGGCGGCGAGGGCCTGCCAGAGCGCGGCGGCCTCGCGCAGGCGGCGCGGACGGAGCTCCAGCCCGACCAGGGTGGCGAAGGTGCGCTCCGCCGGCCCTCCGGTCGCGCGGCGTCGCCGTACGGTCTCGGACAGGGCGGCCGAGGAGGGCAGCTTGCCCTCGGCGGCGGAGTCCACCACCGTGCCGACCCAGCCCTCGACCAGGGCGAGGATGGTCTCCAGACGCGCGAGAGCGACCTTCTGACGCTCGGTCTCCTCGGGCTTGAGCAGCGCACCGCCGCTCAGAGCCTCCTGGATCTGCTCGGGGTTGTTGATGTCGAGCCCGCGGATCTGCTCCTCCAGGGCGGAGGTGTCCACGGTGATGCCCTTGGCGTACTCCTCGACGGCGCCGAACAGCTGGGTGCGCAGCCACGGGACGTGCTGGAAGAGGCGGTGGTGCGCGGCCTCCCTGAGCGCGAGGTACAGGCGGATCTCCTCGGCGGGGATCTCCAGGCCGTGGCTGAACGCGGCGATCCCGCCGGGCAGCAGGGCCGCGGTCTCCGAAAGCGGAAGCCCGATGTCGGAGGAGCCGATCACCTCGGGGGCGAGCGTGCCGAGGGCCTGGCCGATCTGGGTGCCGACCATCATGCCGCCCATCTGGCGCATCATGCCCATAAGCGGCCCGAGCTGCGCGGCCATCGCCTGGGCCTCACCGCCGAGACCCGCGCCGCCCAGGGCGCCGCCCATGGTCTCGACCATGCGCTCGGCGATCGGGTCGCAGAGCCGCTTCCAGACCGGGACGGTCTTCTCGATCCACTCCGAACGGCTCCACGCCTCCGGGTTGGTGAGGCCGCTGGGTAGCTCGGTGACCTCGTTCAGCCAGAGGTCGGCGAGGCGGAGCGCGTCGACGATCTGGCGGCGCTCGCCTTCCATGACGCTCGGGTCGCCTTCGGCGACCACGGCGTGGCGCGCGATGTTCTTGGCCATATCCCAATTGACGGGCCCTGAGCCCGCCGGGGCCGAGAGCATGTCGGCGAACTGCCGCATGGCCGCGGCCATCTGCTCCGGATCGCCGAACATCGCGAACGGATTCTCGTTGGGGTCGTTTTCGCGACCTGGCAGGTCAGTCACCGCTCTACCTCGTGCAGGATGGAGGAGTCCACATCCGCCACGTTATCCGTCGTAGGGCGGATCAGTGCAAAGTGAGGACCTCGTGCCTACCTCGAAACGCCACCGGCCACCGGTCGTCGCCGTCACCGGCGCGGCCACAGGGCTGGGCAGGGAGTTCCTCTCCCGTGTCGCCTCGTCTGCGGATTTCCGCCGCGTGGTGGCGATTGACGACCAGCGGGGCGACGTTCCGGACGTCACCTGGCGGGTTCTCGACGTCCGAGATCCGCTCTTGGCGAACCGGATCTCCGACGTCGACGTCCTGGTCCACCTCGCCACCGATTACCGGCTCGACGCGGACCCGGCCGAGCGCCGCGCCTACAACCTCAGGGCGGCGCAGACCGTGCTCACGGCCTCGGCCGCCGCGCGGGTGCGCCGGGTGGTGCTGGTGACGAGCGCCATGGTCTACGGGGCGGTGCCCGACAACCCGGTCCCGCTGCCCGAGGACGCTCCGGTGGCCGCCGAGCCCGACTCCGGCGTCGTAGGCGACCATCTGGAGATCGAGGCACTGGTACGCCGGTGCCTTCGCAGCCATCCCGGCCTGGAGGTGACCGTGCTGCGGCCGGCCGCCGTGGTGGGCCCGGGCATGGACACGGTGGTCACGCGCCACTTCGAGGCTCCGCGCCTGCTCACCGTCAAGGGCTCGGCGCCGCACTGGCAGTTCTGCCACGTGGACGACCTGGTCTCCGCCCTGGAGCTGGCGGCGCTCGGCCTGGTCTCCGGGGTCGTCACCGTCGGCAGCGACGGATGGCTGGAAATGGAGCAGGTCGAGGAGCTTTCCGGCCTGCGGCGTTTCGAGCTGCCCGCCGGGCTGACCTTCGGCACCGCCCAGCGCCTGCACCGCCTCGGCATCACGCCCGCTCCCGCCACCGACCTGCACTACGTCGTCTACCCCTGGGTGGTCGACTGCGCTTCCCTGCGCGCCGCCGGATGGAAGCCGGCGTGGACGAACGAGGCCGCGCTCCAGCAGCTTCTGGATCTCCGCGAGGGCAAGCACGCGGTCGTCGGACGCCGCCTGTCCGGCAAGGACGCCACGCTGACCGCGGCGGGCGCCACCGTCGCCGTGATCGGCACCGCCGCCATCGTCCGCAGGGCACGGCGCAAGCGGCGGATCTAGGAGGCGTTCAGGGGTATGCCGGTCACGCGCGGCGGACCTGCGGATATGCGGCTCCAGGCGGTTCGGGGCGCGGTTCCGGGCCTCCCCATGGGCATGGGGGTCCCGGGCCACGTCCGGGAAGCGGAGTACTCTCATGGCGTGGACGTCATCCGATTGCTGGGCATTCGCGACACCCCGCTCTCCGTGGACGAGGTCCTCCGCGCCGTCGGTGACCACGCGGCCGGCGGTACGACGATCTTCGTCGGCACCGTGCGAAGCCAGGACCACGGCAAGCCCGTCACCCTGCTGTCGTACTCGGCGCACCCGAACGCCGAGGCCGAGCTGCGCCGGGTCGCCGAGAAGATCGCCGCCGACTTCCCCCTGACGGCGCTCGCGGCCGTGCATCGGGTCGGCGACCTGCAGCTGGGCGACACGGCGGTGATCGTCGCCGTGTCGGCCGCGCATCGGGGCGAGGCGTTCGAGGCGTCCAGGCGCCTGATCGACGATCTCAAACGGGAAGTGCCCATCTGGAAGCACCAGGTCTTCGCCGACGGCTCCGCCGAATGGGTCGGCTCCTGCGGCTGACCAGGGAGTTCGCCGGTTCTGAGGCTGTGATTGACCTGGATGTCCGCCCTGTGTGTGTCCGCGTAACCGTCGTCCCGGTGAGCGCATAGAGTTGCCCCCATGTCCCGACGACGTCTGACGTTGATGGTTGCGGGCGTGCTCACGCTCGTGCTCGGCGGCGCCGGCGCGCTGCTGCCCGTGCCGTACGTCGCACTGAGCCCCGGTCCGACGGAGAACACTCTGGGCGATGTCAAGGGCAAGCCGGTCATCAGCATCTCGGGGCACCAGACCTACCCCACGTCGGGAAAGCTCAGCCTGGTCACCGTGGCCTACCAGGGCGGCCCCGAGGCCCACATCGACCTGCTCACCGCGCTGCGCGGCTGGATGGACCCCACCGTCGCCGTCGTGCCGGAGGAGACGATCTTCCCCAAGGCCGTGTCGGTGAAGGAGGTCGAGGAGCAGAACACCCAGGAGATGAGCAGCTCCCAGCAGGACGCGACCGCCGCGGCGCTGAACGAGCTGAAGATCCCCATCAAGGTCATCGTCGCCGTGGCGTCCACGCAGAAGGGCAAGCCCGCCGATGGCAAGCTCCTGCGCAACGACGAGATCACCGCCGTCGACGGCGCGCCGGTTCACACCGTGGACGAGGTCGCCGCCGGCGTGCGCAAGCACAAGGCGGGCGAGCAGGTCGAGTTCAGCCTCGTGCGCGACGGCAAGCCCATGACCCTCCGGGTCGGCACGGTGCCCGGCGCCAACGGGCCGATCGTCGGCATGATCATGGGCACCCGGTTCAAGTTCCCGTTCACCGTGAACGTCAACGTGGGGGACGTCGGCGGGCCGAGCGCCGGCCTGATGTTCTCCCTCGGCATCTACGACAAGCTCACGCCCGGCCCGCTCACGGGCGGCTCGTCGATCGCCGGCACCGGCACGATCACTCCGGACGGCAAGGTAGGCCCGATCGGCGGCATCCAGCAGAAGATGGTCGGCGCGCGCGACGCGGGGGCCACGGTCTTCCTGACCCCCGCCGACAACTGCGACGACGCCGTCCAGGCGGTGCCGAAGGGCCTTCGCCTCGTGAAGGTGAGCACCATGCACGAGGCCGTCCAGGCGATCGACTCGCTTCGCACGGGATCCGGGCAAGTGGCGAGTTGTCCGGCCAGGTGACCTCGCCCGGCCGGTCGAGCCCGCGTGAACCTTCGGGGTTTCGCGGCATGTCCCGCGTGCCCGGCCACCCGGTGGGGAACCCCCCGGGTGGCCGAGGCGTTGGGCCACCTGTACGCGCACGTCCTATCCGGTGGCGTCGCGCGTGCTCCGAGCCGTGCTCGCGCTCATGCAGCGCGTGGGCCGGCCGCGTGTGGGGAGGCCGCGAGTTGTGGCCCGACCGTTCCCGGGGCTTGGAAGGTGACCGCTTGTCTACCGGTGTAGGTTGCCAGACACGGACCGTTACTCGTGAAATCTAGGGGTGGGCCTTGACCTTCCGGAACCCCGGCGCGGGTCGGGCGATGCGTTTGCCCCGCCGGCCGCGGCTTCTCGTGCCCGTCGCGATCACTCTGGTCGCGATCGTCATCTTGTTCTTCGTCTTCGCCGGTATCTTCACCGACTGGCTGTGGTTCGACTCGGTCGGCTACACCTCGGTCTTCTCGACGATGCTCGTCACCCAGCTGCTGCTGTTCGTCTTCGGCGCGCTGCTGATGGGCGGCGTCGTCGGCGGAAACATGATCATCGCCTACCGGGCCCGTCCCCTGTTCGGGATCGGCATGTTCGGCGGCGCCTCCCAGGGCGCCGACCGCTACCGCGCGGCGATCGACCCGCACCGAAAGATGATCTTCCTCATCGGGCTGGCGGTGCTGGGCCTGTTCACCGGCTCCTCCATCGCCGGGCAGTGGAAGACCTGGCTGCTCTTCATCAACGGGTCGTCCTTCGGCAAGGCCGATCCGATGTTCCACATGGACATCTCGTTCTTCATGTTCACCTTCCCGTTCATCCGGATGGTGCTGAGCTTCCTGTTCACCGCGGTGATCATCTCGATCGTCGCCGCGGCGATCGTCCACTACCTGTACGGGGGCTTCCGGCTGCAGTCGCCTGGCCTGCACGCCACGCGCGCCGCCCGGGTCCACCTGTCGGTGCTGGTGGGCCTGTTCGTGCTGCTCAAGGCCGTCGCGTACTTCACCGACCGGTACGGCCTGGTCTTCTCCGACCGTGGCAAGGTCTTCGGCGCCTCCTACACCGACGTCCACGCCGTGCTGCCGGCCAAGAGCATCCTGGCGATCATCGCGCTGATCTGCGCCGCGCTCTTCTTCGCCGGCATCGTGCGGCCGGGCGGCATGCTCCCCGGCGTCGGCTTCGGGCTCCTCGTGCTCTCGGCCGTCCTGGTCGGCACCGTCTACCCGGCGCTGGTCGAGCAGTTCCAGGTCAAGCCGAACCAGCAGAGCAAAGAGCAGGACTACATCAAGCGCAACATCACGGCGACCAGAGACGGCTACGGGGTCGCCTCCACCGAGGTCACCCCCTACAGCGCCAAGACGCAGGGCACTCAGCAGGAGCTCCAGAGCGAGGTCTCGACGATCCCCGGCGTGCGGCTGCTCGACCCGAGCGTGCTGTCCCCGACCTTCGAGCAGCTCCAGCAGATCAAGGGTTACTACCAGTTCCCCGACCAGCTCGACGTCGACCGTTACAAGATCGACGGGGTGTCGCGCGACACGGTGGTCGCGGTCCGTGAAGTCGGCAAGGCTCCGGACAGCAACTGGATCAACGACCACCTGGTCTACACCCACGGCTTCGGGTTCGTCGCCGGCCCGGGAAGCAAGACCGACTCCCAGGGCAAGCCCGACTTCATCGTGAAGGACATCCCGCCCACCAAGGGGCTGGGCGACTTCGAGCCGCGCATCTACTTCGGTGAGAACTCCCCCGAGTACTCCATCGTCGGTGGCGGCGCCAAGCCAATCGAGCTCGACTTCCCCGAGCAGAGCAACAACGGGCAGGGCAGCGGTCAGGAGAACTTCACCTACACCGGCAAGGGCGGCGTTCCCATGGGGAACTTCCTCACCCGCCTGCTGTACGCGAGCAAGTACGGCGAGACCAACCTGCTGCTGTCGTCCGACATCAACAGCAAGTCGCGCATCCTGTACAACCGCGACCCGCGCGACCGCGTCCAGCAGGTGGCCCCGTTCCTGACGCTCGACGGCGACCCGTACCCCGCGATCGTGGGCGGGCGCATCCTGTGGATCGTCGACGGCTACACGATGTCCGAGGACTACCCCTACTCCGAGCGCCGCAGCTTCGGGGACATGACCAGGGACACCTCGACCGAGAGGCTCCTGGCCGCCCAGCAGCCGCGCGACCACATCAACTACATCCGCAACTCGGTCAAGGCGACGGTGGACGCCTACGACGGCACCGTCTCGCTGTACGCCTGGGACGAGAAGGACCCGCTGCTCCAGACCTGGGAGAAGGCTTTCGGCGGCGTCATCCAGCCGAAGTCCAAGATCTCGGGCGAGCTGATGGAGCACCTGCGCTACCCCGAAGACCTGTTCAAGGTGCAGCGCGACATCCTCGGCAACTACCACGTCACCGACCCGAACGCGTTCTACGGCAGCCAGGACTTCTGGAAGGTGCCCGAGGACCCGGCGAGCTCGAAGACCAAGCAGCCTCCGTACTACGTGACGCTCAGGATGCCGAACGAGACGGAGCCGCGCTTCTCGCTCACCACCACCATGGTGCCGAACAACCGGGACAACCTGGCGGCCTTCATGGCGGTGGACGCCACCGGCGACTCGGCGACGAACATCAAGATCCTTCAGCTACCGAGCGACACCACGATCCCCGGGCCCAAACAGGCGCAGAACACCTTCGACACGAAGGCCGCCAGCGTCCTGAACGACCTGCGGATCGGCGGTACGACGGAGACCTTGAACGGCAACCTGCTGACCCTGCCGTTCGGCGGTGGCCTGCTGTACGTCGAGCCCGTCTACGTCCAGCCCAAGGTGCAGAACTCCGCGCGCTATCCCACCCTGGCGCGGGTGCTCGTCATGTTCGGGTCCGACGTCGGCATCGGCACCACGCTGTCGGACGCGCTGAACCAGGTGTTCGGCCAGGGCCAGCAACTGCCGTCCACTCCGACGACGCCGACCGAGCCGAACACCTCCACGGTGACGCCCGATCTCGCCAAGGCCTTCGACAGCGCCCAGAAGGCGTACGACGAGGGCCAGAAGGCGATCAAGGCCGGTGACTTCGCGGGGTACGGCGAGGCGCAGAAGCGGCTCGCCCAGGCGCTGAAGGACCTGGAGTCGGCGCTGGGCAAGCAGAAGGCCAGCCCGTCCCCCACGCCCTCGGCGACGCCCACCCCGGCGCCGTCGGCGGCCGCGGCGACCGCGACGCCGACGGCTAGCCCCACTCCATCGCCGACGCCCAGCTCGTAGGCACGTTCCGGGGCCGGCACGGCTGGCGACAGCCGTACCGGCCCCGGAGCAGCGAAGACCTGACGATTTGCCAGTGCCCCAACGGGCCGATAGTCTTCAAATGCAAGCCGACGCGGGGTGGAGCAGCTCGGTAGCTCGCTGGGCTCATAACCCAGAGGTCGTAGGTTCAAATCCTACCCCCGCTACCAATGAGGGCCCGGGATCCATTTGGATCCCGGGCCCTCACGCATGTGCGGGGCCGATTGACTCCCGATGCGTCTCGGCTCTTCTCGGCGTTGTTCTCCGTTTCGCTGGTGCGCGCCGTACCGCACTGGACGACCGAATTCGCTCTCGCGCTCATCGATCACGCAGAGCCTTCACGGCGGGAGACCACGCCACAGCGCACGTCGCGCTCACACGAGGCTGCCGCCCTGGGCGGCGAACATCATGATGTCGATGGCGGCCACGGCGACGGTCACGGCGAAGGCGGCCCGCCGTACGGAGCGCCGGGCCATGAGCAGGCTCCCGATCAGCACGACCGCGACCGCTCCGAGGCCGGCCACGGTGACCGGCCCCCCGCGATCCCCCGGAGCCAGGGCGATCACCACGGAGGCGGCCACCAGGAGGAGCGCGGCGCCGAGCCTGGCCCCCGTGGGCCCGAGACGCTGAGGCAGGCCGCGTACCCCGAGCGCGAGGTCGTCGGGCAGATCGGGGACGACGTTGGCGAAGTGGGCGCCCATGCCGAGAAGCGCCCCCGCCAGCAGCGCCCACCACGCGGGCCACGGCTCCCCGGGCAGCCCCAGGGTCACGAACGCCGGCAGCAGGCCGAAGGCGACGGCGAACGGCAAAGGGGAGGCCACGCCGGCCTTGAGCCTGAGGTTGTACAACCATCCACAGGCAACGGCGGCGAGGTGCACGGAGCCGGCCAGCACGCCGCTGGCCAGCGAGAGCGGCACGCACAGGGCCAGCGCGGCGAACGCCGCCCCCGCGACCGTGCGGGGCTCGGCCGAGTCGCCGGTGAGCGGCTTGTCGGCCCGTCCGATGGCGCGGTCGCGCGTACGGTCGATCCAGTCGTTGCTCCAGCCGATCGACAACTGGCCGCTGAGCACGGCGGCCCCGACCAGGAACGTGCCGCCCGCGCCCCTTCCGACCCCGGCCGCGAGTGCGCACCCCACAGCCGTGACGACCACCGTGGGGCCCGGGTGACATGCCCTGATCAACGCAAGCATGTGATCAGCCTCGCGCCCGTACCCCCGTCCATGCAACGCCCGGCGAGGCGTCGGACGCGGGGGCGGCGTACTCGAACCTGTGATCGATGACTGTCGTCCCGCTCGGCTAGTCTCGTCGGTATGCGGATCGCGGTGACGGCGGGCGCCGATGGCGGCACGCTGCGACCGATGGGTGAGGACGCCAGGCGCGTCCGCGATCTCGCGCGGGCAGTCGGTGACCTGGAGCTCGCCGCGCATCCCCGATGGATCTGGGCCGACACGCGACAGATCTACCCCGCCCTCCTCGCCCGCGAGGTGCGGCTGGCGCGCTGCCACGACCTGACGCTCACCGAGTCACTGCTCCTCGGCCACGAAGGCAGGTACGGCGAGCCCAGGTCGGCGCAGGCCGCGTATGCCAGGCTGCACGGCCTCCCCGTTCCCGACGACCGGGCGGGCACGCACGCCGTGCAGGACACCCTGTTCGAGCCAGAGCCCGCCGAGATCGACGTCACCGAGGTCTATCTCGACCAGCTCAGGCGCATCGAGGCCACCGAGAGCCCCGGCCGCTTCCGTCTCCTGGTCGCCGCGGAGTCGGCCGGCGCGCTGATCGCCGCCGAGATGGGCCACGACGGCATGCCGTGGCGTGAGGACATCCACGACGAGTTGCTGACCCGCCTCCTCGGCCCCCGGCCCGTCCACGGCATGCGGCCCGCCAAGCTCCAGGCCCTCGCCGATCGGGTCAGTGCCGCCTTCGGCACCACCGTCAACCCCGATTCCCCGCAGCAGATCGTCAAGGCTTTCAAGTCGGCGGGCCTCGCCATCTCCTCGACCAGATCCCACGTGCTCAAGCAGGTCGACCATCCGGCGGTCGCGCCGCTGCTGGCGTACAAGGAGCTGGCCCGGCTCCACAGCTTCCACGGCTGGACCTGGGCAGACCAGTGGGTGCGCGATCACCGGTTCCACCCCGAGTACGTGGTGGGGGACGTGGTGTCGGGCCGCTGGGCCACCAACGGGGGAGGCGCGTTGCAGATCCCCAAGGTGATGCGCCGCGTGGTGGTCGCCGACGAGGGGTGGCGGCTGGTCGTGGCCGACGGGGCCCAGCTCGAGCCCCGGGTGCTGGCCGCGATGGCCGGCGACTGCGGCCTGGCCCGCGCGGCGGGCGAGATCGACCTGTACGCCGCGCTCGCCCAGGCCTTCGGCGGCGACCGCGACAACGCCAAGATCGCCATGCTGTCCGCGATGTACGGCGGCACCAGCGGCGACGCCCCGAAGCTGCTGGCGATGATGCGGCAGAGGTTCCCGCAGGCGTACGCATTCGTGGAGGACGCCGCGCGCACCGGCGAGGAAGGCAAGTTGGTGCGTTCCTGGCTCGGACGTACGTGCCCGCCGCCGTCGGCGCACTGGCTGAACCTCGTCTCAGGGCCCGAGGGCAGCCGTGCGGCTCGCGACCGAGGGCGGTTCACCCGCAACTTCGTCGTGCAGGCCACCGCCGCCGAGTGGGCGCTCACGCTGATGGCGTTGCTGCGCGGGCGGTTGCCCCATCCGGCCAGGCTGGTGTTCTTCCAGCACGACGAGGTGATGGTCCACTGCCCCGAGGACCTCGTGGGCGAGGTCTCCGCGGCGGTGAGCCGGGCGGCGGAGGACGCCACCCGCCTGCTCTTCGGAGCGACGCCCGTCCGCATTCCCATGGAGGCGGTGGCGGTGTCCTGTTACGGAGAAGCGAAATAGGTCATGCCATGGCCCTCATCAGGTGTAGTGACTTCCTGGCCGCCCAGCCGATCAGGCAGATGCTGAAGAGAATCTGGACGGTGCGCAGCCAGCCTGGCGTGGTCGTGGCGGCGAAGAGCACCACGCCCAGCCAGAGCAGGCCGAACACCGCTACCAGGGTGACGGCCGCCCAGTTCAGCCCCCGGATCCACATGGGGGAAGTCTTCCAGGGCGACCCTCATGTCAGGGCAAAGGCTGTCATCTCAACAAGTGAGCTTGCATCACCGATTTCGCCGGATTGTTGCTAGTGCCGGTTGTTGCCGGTGCCGGTCCGCAGGTCCCGGTTCGCCGGTGCCGGTTCGCTAGTGAGGCAGCCTGCGGGCGACGCCGGCGCACCGGCGCATCCGCCCGCTCCTCCTTAGGCGGCTGGGAGGCGCCTCCTCCAGGTGGGCGAGCAGCTCTTCGGCCATATGGGCGTCCGCGAGGATCCGCACGACCTCCTCGTCGCCGGCAGGCAGCTGGCCCCTCTTGTCCAGCTCGTGCCGCAGGAACGTGAGCGGGTCGGGATCTCCCACGGCGTCGGAGGCGACGGTCGCCCGTCCGGCCGTCAGCAGACCCAGGTACTGGGCGCGAAGGGTCGCTTCGCGAAGTCGCGCTTGCTCCAAGTCGTCCAGCAGGGATCGGGCGATCTGCAGGAGATCGTCTGAGTCGCCCTCCTCGGCCGCGATGTGAGCGCGGATGTCGTCGAACTCCGACCGCGTCATGATGACCACCTCCACGGGCGGGGATCCGGGCACCGGGGTGGCGCCAGCGGAGTCCCGCACCCTCTTCGTAACGTCTGGCGATTGCGGATGACTTGCTGGCGGGTTGCGCCGGCGCGAATCGCTCGCTGTTTGGGATGGCTGAGGGGCGGGAAAGGTTTACCGGATATCAGAGTGGCGTCCGGCACTCCTGGGATGCTGCTAGAGTTTCCCCTCGTTGGGCGGCGATCAGGCCCCGAGAGATCCAAAAAATCTTGCGGGCTACTGGCTTGCCCACAGCCCTTCTAGCGTCCGGATCATCCCGGTTGGTGCACTAAGGTTGCATCTGTCCGGTTGGTCCGGTAAGTTGGACGGGTTGCCCTGGAGACGGGGCGGCCGAACTGTACCAGTTCGGGGCGGTTCCTGCTAGATCGCAAGATTTGACAGGAAGTGTCTGGATCTGGTAAAGTTAGGTAACGAGAGGTGAGCCCTGGACGGGCCGGAGCCACTGGTTCTGGTTCTTGTCTGGTGTACGCGTCCGTTTCTTGAGAACTCAACAGTGTGTTAAAAGCCAGTGCATG